>JAFOHW010000031.1 GCA_017421685.1 Candidatus Saccharimonadota bacterium
TGTTAGGAGAGCTGATGAGGGTAGAGGTACCGTCTACGGGAGAGAAGTATTGACCTGAGGTATTATTAGAACTATTACCGTTTTTATACAAGTTTCTATCGCTAGGGCCGGAGATGGTTAGATTATAACCAGCTCTACAGTTAGTGACAATGTTGATGTCTTCTGATTTAACTACGGCGTTAGTGTTACCACTATTGTTTGGAGCGATGTCTGTAGTGATACTAGAGGCAGTGGTGATGGAGGTGGAGTAGGCGAAAACTTTCTGAGATGAGAAATAAAAACTAAAGAGAGACAAAAACACTATGCCTAAGGCATACATGAAAAGTTTTTTTGATGAGATATGTTTTTTTCTCATTCGTCTCCCGTTGACACTAGTTTTACTTTTTTATTTTACCATAAGCAAAAATAGAATGGAAGATTTTTTATTATTTTTTCACAACTTTTTTCGTTACGTCGAACTTTTCCATATAACGTCCGAGCATAAGGCGAGTTTGGGAATAAAAAGCAGCGAGAGACTGGTAGATGATTGAGGTTATTGGCATAAGAATCCATTGTAAGACCATGAGAAGACTTTTCCCCTTACGGTATTTTTCTGGGCGTTTCGGAAGGATTTTAAACGAGACTAAGATCGAGACGATTAAGCCGATCGAGGCGAAAGTTTCAACGGTCCCCACAATATTAGGAATACTATAAGTTACCATGTCATGAGAAGATAAGTTCATAACCATTGGGACCCAGCCTCCGAAAGCGACGATTGGAGCTAAGATTGCGAGAGTAACGTGTCCGTCTAGAAGTCGCCAAAATTTCGGGAAAAGTTTCCAGAAAGGCACAATGCGTTTTTCTTTTCTAACGAAGAGACGTGAGCCAACATAGGCGACATCACTGGCGCCATAATACCAACGTCGGACTTGGATAAACTGGGCTTTAATTGTCTTCCAAAAGGTTTCATCAATAACAGCGTCTTGGTAAATTGGGATTCTAATCGGCAAGACTGAATAGTCGCCATTAAAGAAGAAGAGGCTTCGCCAATATTGGTGACCATCCTCGACGATGGTTCGTTTTGACCAAAAATTCATAGCCTCGAGAGCTTGAAGAGGCTGGGAATGGGAGGCAAAATTTCGAAGGACGTGTGGGCGCATCGTAGAGATAACATTAAAGAATGAATTAGAGACAGCGATAACACGCGAAGGGGCTGGAGCGTCCCAGATATTATTCATGAAAAGTGAGACGGGCTGATAGCTGAGGCGCTGACGATTCGGATGGGCAATGAATTCGTAGGCGACTGAATCGAGGTATTTCGGAGCCATACGATTGTCACTGTCTAGCGACGTGACGATAATATTCTCGACCGAAAGTTTCTTTTTTCTGACATAATCGGCAAGGACGTAGCCGGCATAAGTTAGGTTTGGTCCTTTTCCGACGATTTCATTAGGAAGATTTTTCGGGTGTTTCGAAAGGATGAAATCTTTGAAATCGTTTTTATACTTTTCTTTTAGAGTAAAGGCGGTTTTCTCCATAGCTTCCCCGCCTCGTTCTTCGTAGGCCAGAACAAAAATAATTCGCTCGTTCGGAAAGGTTGAGTTTTTGACAGCCTCGATCGAAGGGTCGAGGACCTCAATTCCCTCATCGTATGCGGTCATGATAACAGCATGATGGATTTTCGAGGGCTTTGGATATTCTTTCTCCATCACGGACATCATTTTGAGATTCTCAAGATGTTCCTCGAAATGATAACTTTTATTGTCGTCGTCCCTTAATCGCTCGTAGGAATCGTGAGGAGTTTCTAGCTCTTCAAGTCGTTTTCGCCAGTCGACTCGGCTGGCTCGCTTTATTACTCCGTACCCTTGAATAGTGCGATAGGCGATAGCGACCGCTTTAACTAAAGTTGAGGCGATAATTGCGAATAGATAAATCGAACCGAGGACCGGGTTTAGCCATGATAATAAAAATAGAAGAATGATTGCGCCGTAAGAAATAAGTCCTGGAAGGATTTCGAGAAAGCGATAGAGCTTTGTTCTCTTCCCTTGTGGAATTTCAAGGTTTTTGCGCATTTATCTTTCTCCGAGCAAACGAATTAAAACTAAAAATGCTCCGACGATAAGAAGGGTTGTTGCTAAAAGGAAAAATTTTGTCATTCCGCTTCCGCGTTTATGAAAAATTCTAATAGCAATCAGATTGTGGAGAATCCCGAAAATAAAAGCTAAGATTGGAAATGTTAACATATCAAACCATGAGCCATCGCGATAACCACCAATGTCGCCATAACCAATTTTCACAACTGCGCTACTAGGATTTAGATTTATGAGCGAAAAAACAATGAGGAAAATTGAAGCTAAGATATTTAAAATCATAAGTAGCAAAACCCCTCGTTCGGTTTGATATATTTTTGTAATGTCAGCCTTAAAAGTATCCATTTTATTCTGCTTTATTTCGATTTGTTAATGCGTCTGCCATTTTATTAACGTATTGGATAAACATCGTATCAGAAACAACTCCAACGATTCCGGCAAGAACCATCATCCAGCCAATCAAAGTAACTACGGCTCCGCTGTAAAAAGTTATAAAAATACCGACAATTAACATAAATAAAGCAAGGATCAAAACATATTTCCAAGCGGAGATATTTACTGCATGAAGTTTTATAGAGGTATTAATGCGAACGAGGGATTCGTAAATTAACCAGATTCCAATTACGACGCGGAAAACGTGGGCGATCTCTTCGCCGATAAGAAGCAGGGTAAGGCCGACAAGAACGGAGATAATACCACTAAGAAGATTATTATTAAAGAAGTCGTTTTGTCCTTTAACGAGGAAATAGTTTATGACTTGGTAGGCGCCTTTTACAATAAAGAAAACTCCGACGATATAAGTAACTACTTTTATGACCGTATCGGGCCAAACGATTAATAGAACCCCCATAACCATAGTAATTAACGATTCGAAAATTGCCGACCAGGCATACTTTTTTAAATCGCTTCCGATTTTTTCAACTGGATGCTTTATAATATCCACCTTAGACATGTTTTTCTCCTTATTGTTACAATTATATCATAAATATGTTATAATGTAACAAGTAAGGCTGGCGTGGTTTAAATCGTCGACAGTATTATTATTGGTTTGTGCCGATGTAGCTCAGTTGGTAGAGCAGCTCATTCGTAACGAGCAGGTCACAGGTTCGATCCCTGCCATCGGCTCCATAAAAAATATTCATACCTAAGGTATGAATATTTTTTATGAAGACGTAGAGTAGGGAGTGAGCTAAAGGTTTGTGCCGAACGAAGTATATATTACGGTATTATTTTTTATCTATTAATTCATTTAAATTGTTTATTTCTTTAACGCCGTCTATACTGTTTTTGTTTTTTCTATTTATCCATATTGCGTCTATGCCAATCGAAAGACACGGCAAAATATCTTTGTCGACTTGATCTCCAATCATTACCATTTCATTTTTGTCAATATTAAATCTTTTCAATACAAGTTCATATAGCTCTGGGCTTGGTTTAGAATATACATATTCTGATGAAGTAGTAATAATATCAAAAAAGTTAAGAATGCCCGTTCTCGATAGCTTGTCAGTTTGTTGCCCTAAATCGCCATTACTTATAATCCCTAACCTGTGCCCGTTTTTATGTAATTTTTCTAATACATCATAAACATCATCAAACAAACACCAATTGTTTTCGAATGACTTTAAATAAATCGCATAAATTTCCTTTGGGGTTTTATCAAGTGACATATCGTATTCTTTAAACAAATCAATTATTCTTCTATTTCTCTGTTCTTCATAAGTTATTTCTTTTCTTGTATAAAATGCATAGTGATAGTTGGTTAGATCATCCCATTTTTTCGTAAATGCTTCCAAGTCGGTTTTTTTATTAAATTTATATATTTGATATAAATCCTCAATGGCCGAATATTGAGCTTTTTTTACGTCTACTAGCGTGCCGTCTAGGTCAAAAAAAATCCATTTTTTCATATTACTTGAATTGGTTGCGTTTTTCATTTTTTTAATCAGTTCCTTCATTATAGTGTTTTATGTGCGGATCTTTATGCTGTAGGTATTAGAAATTGCTGTTTTGCCTCTCGGCCTGATTCAATAATCGACTTTCTTGACGAAGTGGTCATTTTCTTCTTTGAAGTTCGGGATCATTTCGAAAACTATAATCATGTTGCCTTTATATGTAAAGGTTTTATTCGGTTCAATAGTAACGGTGTCGCCAGGTTTTACTTCGGTAACTTCATCATCTATAATAAATTCGCCAGTTCCATCGATAATGTGGTAGATATGAGTACTTTCGCTATTATAAGAATAGCTGTCGTGCCCTTTAATTGAATTAACAAAGAAAATTCCGTGGTCTTCTGTATTATCTAGTGGGATTACTAGCTGGAAAGTTCCTCTATCGACTAAGGCTCTTCCTTCTCCGACATTTTCGTCAGTTAACGTTATATTGTTCTTACATAGTTCAATTAAGTCTATAAATTTATTTTCCATATAACTCCTTATAATTTTATTTCTACTACAATCATAAAATGATCAGATAATGATTCAATGATTTTTGAAGAATATTCGATGCCGTCGTGGATTAATAAATCGTCAAATTTTACGCCATCGTCAGTTGTCGGCTTATCTATAGTTTTTACGTAGTTCTCTTTTGTGTATGGCATTAAATTTATAAAGTTTTCGGCGTTAAAATCGCCGGTGATGATATCTGGGTTAGATTTTTCAATCTCGTTATCAAATTCAATAAAAACGTCTTTATTCTCTTCGGGAGTCGAATTAAATCTTCGAAACGGAAAGTTATGATGGTTTAAGACGCTGATAACTTTATCGCCGAGATCAATTTCCGACAGAAGGAGGCCTTTATCGAAAGTATAATAAGTATTTCCGCTACTAGTAGTTTTCGAGAGCATGGGGTTTTTAAATAATTTTTTTATGCTGTTTTTAATTGGGTATTTCGAGAGGATAGCGATTCCACAGTCGGCGTTTTCGACAGCATCACTAGGACTTAATTCGAAATGTTCTTCATATTTTAAATCTGTTTTTTCGATAATACGATTTATGTAATTAATTCTTTCGGTAGTAATAATTTCCTGAAAACAGATAATATCGATTTTTTCTTCATTAATGATTCTTACAGCTTCGTTTAATAATCTTAAGTCGATGTCGGCCGATTTTTTCTTGTCTAGATATTCTGTTCCCTCGTCCTCATAAAAGCCTCCACAGACGTTGTAGCTAGCGATTTTTAGGTTCATGTTCCTCCTTTTACTTTTTATGCTTCTTACTAGAAGTTTCTTCAAGACGATTTTCGGCGTTAAGGCGGTGAGACAGTTTCTGTTTAGCGTGACGAGTAAATATTTTATCAAACCAGGAAGATTTCGGGGTTTGATTTTTCGAGGTCAAAATTTCGACAATGTCGTTTTGTTCTAGCCTTTTATTTAAATTTGACATTTTACCATTAATTTTAACGCCAACAACGTGATCGCCAATTTCAGAATGCAATTTATAAGCAAAATCAAGAGGCATGGCGCCCTTCGGAAGATCGATAATATCGCCTTTTGGAGTATAGACGAAAATCTTGTCAGCGAAAAGATTTAATTTTAATTTCTTTAGGTCGACTTTTTTTCCCTCGCGAAGCCTAGCGGCGGTCATTTGTAATTCAGAAATCCAAAGGAGATTAGTCGGGAGATGTTCGATTTTTCCTTTTTTATAATTTTCAGTTAGTTTTTGTTCATTATAATAGAAGCTCGCAGCGAGACCTCTTTCGGCATATTCGTGCATTTCGTTTGTTCGAATCTGGAATTCGACGACACGTTTATCCTTTGTTATAACGGTTGTATGGAGAGATTGGTAACCATTTTGTTTTGGAATCGCAATGTAATCTTTTATCCTTCCCTCCATCGGAGTATAGAGAGAATGGATAATGCCGAGAACGAGATAGCAATCCGTAACGTCGTTAACGATAATACGAAGCGCAACTAGGTCGTAGATTTCGTTAATGTTTTGGTTATGTTTTGCGAGTTTTTTATGAAGGGAGTAAACTGATTTCACGCGACCGGAGAGTTTATATTTTATTTTTTCTTTTTTAAGGGCGGTCGTAATTTCGTTTTCAATTTTTTTCAGAGATTTTTCAGCAGATTTATAGTATTTTTCAATCATGTTTTTCAGTTCTTCGAAACGTCGAGGATTAACATATTTGAATGAAAGGTCGGCAAGTTCGACGCGAAGTTGCCCCATATTAAGACGGTCGGCAAGCGGAGCGAAAACTTCAAGAGTTTCTCTCGCAATTTTCTTCTGTTTATCGGGAGGGAGTGCTGAAAGAGTTCTTAGATTATGAAGACGATCGGCTAGTTTTATAATCAAAACCCTGATATCGTCACCGAGAGCGATTAAGAGTCTTAAAAAATTATCTTTCGTCGCCGGAAGATAGGTATCAATATCGCGCATACCACTTCGGGCGGTAGAAAGTTTTGTTACGCCATCAACTAGAAAAGCAATTTGTTCTCCGAACTCTTTTCTGATTTCCTCTAGAGTCAAATCAGTATCTTCGACGGTGTCATGAAGAACACCCGCAATAATCGTGTCTTCATCCATGCCCCATTCTTCAAGGATTTTTTTCACGGCTAGAGGATGGACAATGTAGGGCTCGCCGGTTTTACGAGATTGGCCTTCATGAGCCTTTTTCGCAACTTCAATCGCACGTTTAACCCTGTCAGAATCTTTACCTAGTTTCTGGCCTACCATATGATTACATTATAACACAGAGAAGCTAAGAGTTCATCTGGACTCTTCTAGCTTTCTTTTTTCTACGATGCTTCTTTATAATTAGGACTATCGTCGTGATAATTGCAGAGATGGTTAAAATGATTAAAAGCATAAACCAAATTGGACAAATGATAATATCTTTTTCTTGGATATTGACATCGCCGTTATAATAAATGGTTTGGTTGACTTTTATTACGCCTAGAGCCGGGAGGTTATTTAACTCGCGCTCGATTCGACGAGTTGTTCCTGGCATAATGATTTCAGAATACTGGCCAGTTTCTTCTTCGGTAGGAAGAATCACTCGACCAGTGAAGAAGTCTTTTGCGGAGATGATGAAAGTTGCGTCTTCATGAACGTTTCCTTCATTACTAATTAGGGCACCCAGGGTTACTGGAGACGAAACAGAAAAACCAGGGATATTATTCTCGAGGATTTCACCTTTGTGAGTAGTAGTTCCATCAACTCTCGCATAAATAACGCTAGCCATTTCGAAGATGTTTTGGATTGCAACGCCTTCGCTAGGGGTACTGTCATTATTTGAAGAGACCGTTAAGGCACAGTATTGGCCACCGGCAGGAGCGGAATCAGGAACGGTAATTGTAAACTCAACTTCTTTAGTTTCGTTAGGCTTTATTTTTCCGGTCGGCTCAGCAATCTCTATCCATTTTGCGATTGCGGAATAATCTGAGTCGGTTGTAAGATCCGCTTCGTAATTCTCTCCCACGACCCCATAAGGAGAGACTCCAACTTTATAGGAAAAATCTTCGGTTGCGTCGGCTGGATTGACGATAGTAATTTTCCCAGTATAGGTTTCTCCTGGATCGAGGACAAACCTTTGGCTCATAGGCAGGACCGTAAAAGCATTAATATCCATTATTTCCTCCACATTTAATTTATATAATTATATCAGATGTTTACTCGGTTGCCAAAATTTTGGCAGTTCCCCGTTCTAATCTTAAAAGTCGTTGGTTTTTTGAACCGCGAAATCTTAGGCTGAGGTCTCTCTGAGATAAGATAAAAGGACCATCAATAAGGACGTCGAGAGATTTAAGAAACTCCCAGGCTTCCCCGCCGGCTTCTTTGATGATTTCATGAGTGAAACCGGAAAAACTCCAAACATCCCAACCAAGCTCCTTTCGGACGTAGTCGGCGATTTCTTTACAGGCCTTAGGTTGGACAAAGGGTTCGCCTCCGCAGAAAGTTAGACCGGCTTGGCCGTTAAAACTAGCTAGTTCCTTTTTTATATCCTCAAGTTTGACTAGGTGGCCATCATCGTAATCCCAAGTTTCGGGGTTTTGACAACCCTTACAATGGTTTGGGCAACCTTGGGTCCAAAGAACTGCTCGGAGGCCATCGCCGTTTACGATGTTGTCATGTTCGAGTGGGCCGCTCAGCTTAATATATCCGTCCGGAACTTCAACAACTTTTGCGATGCGAGAAAGCGCTTGAGACAATGACTTTTCGGACACGCTCAAGGGCGCTCGCCCAAGCTTACGGTCCGAAAAGTCATTATCTCTTCGCATCAAGCTTCTCCCTTCGCGCAGTTTTTAACTTTTTCGAACGGTAAGTCGCCTTCGAGACGGCCACAGTGCGGACAGCGGTTTCCGGTGATGATTCCAGAAAAACCACAAACGGGGTCGCGATCGACAGGGTGGTTAATTGAGCCGTAGCCAATGCCTTCGTCGTGCATTTTGCGGATAACCGCTTCAAAAGCAGAAATGTTTTGCGATGGATCGCCATCTAACTCAACGTAGGTAATATGTCCAGCATTGCATAAATCATGATATGGGGCTTCAATTTCGATCTTCTCAAAGGCAGAAATCGGGTAGTAAACCGGAACATGGAAGGAGTTTGTATAA
>JAFOHW010000032.1 GCA_017421685.1 Candidatus Saccharimonadota bacterium
ATTCTTCTTCGCAGAAACTGGAACCATGATAATATCTCCGCCCCATTCTTCGGGCTGGAGACCCTGTTGGCTCAGGTCGGCCATAGTACGGTTAATGTCGGCTCCTTCGCGGTCGATTTTATTAATAGCGACGATGATTTTGGCGTTGGCGGATTTCGCGAAGTTTATCGCTTCGATAGTCTGGGGCTTTACTCCGTCATCAGCGGCAACAACGATTACAACAATATCGGTAAGAAGAGCGCCGTGTTGACGAATCGCCGCGAAGGCTTCGTGGCCTGGAGTATCGAGAAAAGTTATTAGCCTATCGTCGTGTTTTAGCTGGTAAGCGGAAATATGCTGAGTAATTCCACCCGCTTCGTCGTCAACAGTTTTCTTATTAAGTAAAGTATCAAGAAGCGTCGTCTTTCCGTGATCAACATGACCCATAACTGCGACAACTGGAGGTCGTTCGGTAGCTTTTTCGGAAAGTTCACATCGGAAATCAGACGTTTTAGTCGAGGTATTCTTCCGCTCGAGTTTAACGTTTTTTAGTCCTAGCTCATCGATGATGATGCTGGCTGTTTCAAAATCGAGACGCTGGTTGATTGTCGCGACGATGCCGTTTTTAAAGAGAGTACCAATTAATTCCGTAACAGAAAGACCAAGAGCATTAGCGAGCTCATCGACCGTAATAGAACCAGCAATCTGTATAGTCTTCTCTTCCATGCTTATCCTTTCTGTTTCGGTAACACAAAAAAATATTATGTATCTCGTTTAATTTTACCACAAAAATGAAAAATATGCTATAATGGATGTACGTTCTTTTTATTCCCCGGTAGCTCAATGGTGGAGCAAGAAGCTGTTAACTTCGAGGTTGCCAGTTCGAGTCTGGCCCGGGGAGCCAAAATGAGTGCATAACCCCCCTTATGCACTCATTTTTTTGTGATATGTGATTAGTTCGAGTTGACTCGAGTTCAATAGTTCTATTTTAAATAGTTAAAATCTAACCGCCAAAGAGGACTTTAAAGAGGCCAAGGGATACGGCAAGCATGATCAGGCCAGCAGTAATTATGCCGGCGATGATAGAAATCATGGTCTTCTTAAAGTCAAGGTTAAGTATGGAGGCGGCTAAGGTCCCAGTCCAGGCGCCGGTACCCGGAATAGGAATCGCGACAAAGAGGAACAGGGCGAAGTATGTACCGTAATTTCCGGTTTTTTCTAAGAGCTTTTTTCCGCCTTTTTCCCCTTTTTTAAGACAGAAATCACAAAACTTTTTAAAAGGCTTCCATTTTCTTTCACTTCCCCAGGTCAGAACTTTCCGAGCGAAGAAATAAATAATTGGAACCGGAATAATGTTGCCGATGATGGCCGTAATTAAGACTAACCACTCAGGAAGCCCAAGATCCATGCCAACAGCGACAGGTATAGCTCCTCGAAGCTCAATTAGGGGTACCATAGAGATAAATAAAACGATAAGAATTTTCCCAAGCATGATTTTATTCTATCATAAGTTCTTAATGTCTTGGAGTTCAAAACGATATTTTTGAGAAGAGTCTGGATATTTTTCGTGATCAACCTCACCAATAAAGAGATCGTATGGGCGACACCAGAGTTTATGATCATCGTAAAGAGCTCGATAAACAACCATTTTTTCTTCAGTTTCGCTATGGAATCCAATACTTTCTACGATATAATAATTACCTTTAAAATGTTTATAAACACCGTGAATGATTACTTCGCGTTTTGCCATGGTTTTATTGTATAATAGAAACAAGAAAAAAGGGAGTTTTTATGCTTTTAGAAAACAAATTACTGATTGGGAAAACTGAGGATGGGATCGAATTATCTATCCTGCCTCAGATGGCAAACCGTCATGGACTAATTACTGGAGCATCTGGTTCCGGGAAAACTATCACGCTAAAAGTCATGGCGGAAAGTTTCTCAGACGCTGGCGTGCCGGTATTCCTGGCAGATGTTAAAGGCGATATCGCTGGGACTTCTGTTAAGGGGGAGATAAATGATGCAATTCAAAAACGCTTAGATAAGCTTACTATTAAGGGGTTTGAAGCAAAAGCGTTCCCTGTTCGATTTTGGGATTTGTTCGGGACCGAAGGGCATCCGGTTAGGGCTACGGTTGAGTCGGTTGGACCGGAAGTACTTTCAATCATGCTAGGCTTATCAGAGGCACAGGAGGGCAATCTTGCGATTGCTTTTGCGATTGCAAAAGATGAAAATTTAGCTTTAATCGATCTAAAAGATTTAAGAGCGGTGTTACAGTATGTTAGCGAAAATAAGGATAAATATTCGACAAAATATGGAAATATTACGACCCAGAGTATAGGAGTTATTCAGAGATCATTATTGACGTTAGAAAATCAGGGTGCAGACCATTTCTTCGGCCAGCCGGCGCTACAAGTTAGCGATTTCTTTGAAACAGAATCCGACGGACGAGGAGTAATTAATATCTTGCACGCAGTGACATTATTCGAAAGTCCCGATATGTATGCGGCCTTTTTGCTTTGGCTACTTACGACTTTATTCTCAACTTCTCCAGAGGTAGGTGACCTTGATAAACCAAAATTAGTGTTCTTTTTCGACGAGGCACATTTGCTATTTAATGGCATGCCAGCCTATCGGCTTAAAAGAATTGTTCAGATAGTTAAATTAATTCGCTCACGCGGGATTGGACTTTATTTCATTTCGCAAAGTCCGACCGATATTCCGGATGAAGTCTTAGCTCAGCTCGGTAACCGAGTTCAACATTCCCTTCGTGCCTATACACCTTCGGAACAGAAGGCCGTCCGTGCCGCAGCGCAGGCCTTCAGGGTTAATCCAAAGTTTGATACAGAAAAGGCAATCATGGAGCTTGGAACAGGCGAAGCTTTGATCTCTTTCCAGAATGAAAAAGGTGCACCAGAAATAGTAGAGCGAGCGACAATTTTACCGCCTCAGAGTCTAATGGGGGCGATTGACGGAATAACGAGAAATAAGATTATAAATTCAAGTCCTCTCTGCGGAAAATATGATGAGGTAATAGATTCGGAATCGGCGGCAGAAATTATCCAACAAAAAGCCGATACGAGATTGGCAGAGGAATCGGCACGAGCGGAGGCTGAATTAGCTGAAAAACAAAAGGTTTTAGCCGAAAAAGCCGCCGAGAAAGCCGCTAATGAACAAGCAAAATTGGCCGAGAAGGAGCGTATCGCGGCCGAGAAGGCCGCCGAAAAAGCAGAAGCGGTTCGGGTTAAGGCTGAAGAAAAAAGGCGCTTAGAAGCCGAAAGAGAGGCCAAAAAGGCCAAAGAAAAAACCAAAAAGATGACGGATCGATTCCTAGGAAATATAATTGGCTCAGTCGGAAGCTCCGTGGGGAGAAAGATTTCGAGCAAAATTTTCAAAGATTTATTCAAATAGACAGAAATTAGACCTCCGGTCGGCCTGGGCTTGTTCGCTTAGATTATTTTTTGACCTTCTCTTCTTTCTCGAGTTCACGGAAGGCAACTTTGCCAACTTTTGTTTGAGGGAGTTTATCCCTAAACTCGTATGCGGTTGGTAGGGCATAAATTGGAACATTTCTCTCGAGAAGTTCGCGAATTTCACGTTCTAAGCGTTTCCCTGGCCTATATCCTGGCTTAAGAACGACGAAAGCCTTCGGGACTTGGCCTTTATAGTGGTGGTCTATCCCAATGACCGTAGAAGTTAGGACAGCTTCATGTGAATTAATAATAGATTCAAGGTGGGTCGGGTAGATATTGTATCCGGAAGAAACAATGATACGCTTCAGACGTTGCGCAAAGTAAATAAGACCATCTTCGCCAAGATAACCAATATCTCCGGTATGAAGCCAAATTTTGCCATCGTCATGTAAACGAATTGCTTGGGCAGTTTCTGCATCATCCCCTAAATATCCCATCATAACGAGAGGACCAGAAATACATATTTCCCCTTCTACCTTTGGAGGCTGTTCTTTGAAAGTATCGGTTTTGATGATTTTGAAATCTGTATCTGGGAATGGCACACCAATGATACCGTCTGCAAAAGTATATTCAGGCGAAAGACAAACCGCCCCTGAACCTTCAGTTAAACCGTATCCAACACGAATCTTAGCATCTGAGCCATGAGCCCTAAGAAAATCATTTACTTTATCGCGTAAAGTTTGGTTAAGAGTATCTCCTCCGCAGATGACGGCCGTAACGGATTCGAGGTCATTACGCTTTAATTTTGTATTAATTAAAGCTTCAAATAAAGTCGGAACGCCAACGATGAAGTTAGGATTATTCTTTCTTATGATGTCAGCGAACTGCTTATGAGAAAAAGCCGGAATTAGGATACAGCCCATTCCTTTACAGAGGGGGGTATGAATACAAATTCCGAGCCCGAAGCAATGAAAAATCGGCAAGATAGAGAGTACGGTTGCGCCTGGAACAACTTGGCGAATCATCATCCCGTCACAAATAGATTCTACGTTAATGTTGCGATTAGACAACATCACGGCTTTCGGGGCTCCGGTAGTTCCCCCAGAATACATAATTACGGCAAGGTCTTCTCCGCTACGCTCTTCGTGGTAATTCCCCTGATAAAAGTAGGAATTCGCGATAAAATCTTCCCAAAGAACCACGCGACTATCGTTCGACGGGAGACGGACTTTTTTAACGTGTAAGGTATTATAGAGTTTCTTTTTTAAGAACCCTAGACCATCGGAAGGGCGGACCACGATGATACGTTCGAGCTGAGCACTATCGCGAAGTTTATAAATTTTATCGAAGACTGCGTCAATAACGAGGACGTATTTAGACTCTGCTACTTTCACATAGTACTCTAATTCCTTCTCAGACGAGAGAGGATGAACCATATTGCAAATTGCCCCGACCATGTTAACAGCGTAGACCATGGTTATACCCTCTGGAGTATTAGGCATACAAATTGTTACTCTGTCGCCTTCTTTGACGCCATAGTTTTTAAGCGCACGGGCGGCCTTTTCGATTTTCTTAACGAAATTTTTATAAGTTACCTTATGTCCGTAATAGATATAGGCGGTATTGTCTGGCCATTTCTCGGCAGACTGCATAACCATGTCGACCATAGAGCAATCCGGGTATTCAATGTGTTCAGGAATCCCTTCTTCTTGGTAAAAGTCAAGCCAAGGTTTATTCTGTTCTTTTTTCTTACTCTTTTTCACAAAAAACTCCTTAT
Source organism: Candidatus Saccharimonadota bacterium (assembly GCA_017421685.1). Classification (GTDB taxonomy): domain Bacteria; phylum Patescibacteriota; class Saccharimonadia; order Saccharimonadales; family Saccharimonadaceae; genus Nanosyncoccus. The sequence goes on from JAFOHW010000032.1 coordinate 5,170, forward strand.
GATAATTATATCATAAAAGGAGTTTTTGTGGGAGATACGATGTACGTCAGACGTTGAAACTTAGAGCGTCTCTTACGCTACAAGTCTCCTTACTAATGAGCCGAACTCTCTATAAGGTCCTTCGTTCCCTGTTGTTCTCAGGAATTCACGTATTGCGTCTTTGTCGTTGTCTGGGAGTCGCCTCCAAGATTCTCTAAGATACTGAACAGCAACATCAGGCTGGCTGGCACTTTCGGCAGGAGTTAATCCTAGGAAATATAGTATTCCACCCCGTCCAGCTATGCCCCTAAGCTCATCGGACATATTGCTCAAGAACTCATTTTTTCGTCGCCTTAGCGCTTCTTGGTCATCGGGGGTCTGGGTTTCTCCCTGACCCGATTGGGCTTCTTGTCTGGCGCGTTCTTCTTCCTCTCGTCTGGCACGTTCTTCTTCCTCTTGTCTGGCGCGTTCTTCTTCCTCATCGCCCTCCAAGGCGTCTATTAAATCATCTGTATCTTCTGGAGGTTGCGATGCTCCTCCTTCGCCAGGCGTATTCGGAAGATCGGAATCTCCTCCGTCATGATCGATAGGAAGGTGATCGATAGGAAGGGTCGGGGGAGTCTCTCCTCCGTTACCATTTCCGCCAGGAGTTTCGATTGGAGGGTTGTTGCCTCCGCCATTGCCACCAGTTCCTGGAGGAGTTTCGATTGGAGGGTTGTTGCCTCCGCCATTGCCACCAGTTCCTGGAGGAGTTTCGATTGGAGGGTTATTGCCTCCGCCATTGCCACCAGTTCCTGGAGGAGTTTCGATTGGAGGGTTATTGCCTCCGCCATTGCCACCAGTTCCTGGAGGGACTGGTTGTCCACTCGGAGTTTGGCCTTGACTTCTGCCTAAACTCGGTCTAGGAGCAAACGGCAAGGTAACACCGCCGGTATCAATATCTCTTTCTCTTACGAAATCATAAATAGCTGGAGTTTCTTCGATATGAGGAACAGATACAGTAACCGTACCGTCCCACCAGCTCGAGTCATAATGTTCTGCGGCGTATGAGGTGACACTCATATATCCGTCCCCTCTAACATCGTCGATGCTAGCTACGAATATGGTACCAGGAGCTTCACCGTTTGGACCAAGAGGGATATTTACGCCATCAACGGTCTGCAAATAACCGTCGTGAACAGGCATAACAACTTCCCCATTTACAATCTCGTGCTCTATTTGATAATGTTCTCCATTCTCCAGCTCAATAAACCCTCCTATTCCATTAGGACGACTTACGTCTTGGGCAAAGTTCCCTATTCTTCCGCCCGCAGTGGTTGATACATAGCCACTCATTCTGGTGTGATATCCTACGCCCTCGTCATAATACAAGCGTAGTTCTGCTCCGTCCGATTCCGCAGTTCCATTATTAAACCAATCAAAATCATAAAACTTAGTATTGGTGCCCGTATCAGAAAGGTTTATTTGCTCATCGGAGTAAGTAACCTGAATACTTGGATCTCGAGTCAAAACCCTACTATATCCTTCCCTATTTAGCTCTTCCATTCTCGCCGCATCATCACCTGAGACCCCCATGACTACATTTTCTCCTCGGCCACCAATGGTTGCAAGTATGGTCTCTTTTGCGTCTTCATTGTTAGGTCGGATAATTATGCCATGTCTTTCGGCTATCTTCTCAAGAGCACCAATTCTCGATGGGTCGATAATTGCTCTTATTTCTTGTGAAGCAAAGAAAGTGACGGCTCCAACAAGTGCAGTTTTTGCCGCTTGTTTCAAGGCGAGAGCATTTTTAGTTTTATTGAAATCAGCATCTTTTTCGTCGACACTTTCCACAATCTTATTTTGAATAACAGCTTCTACATCATTTAGGCCTTCTCTATCCTCCTCCGAAAGAGACCTCACGGCTTCTGCAATAGCTACATCGAGAGCTAGTCTTTCCTCACCAATTTTTTCTTCAGAAGAATAGGCTATTAGGTCTTTCTGCTCTGAATCTGAGAACCTTACGCGAACCCTCGCTTCAGCGATAGCATTAAGGATTGATTGCCTATCTCCTGATTCTACAGCGTTCGCCAAGTTAGTGGTCAGTTCGTTAGCTGGACGCAAGTCATACATTGTTCCGCCTATCCTGGTTTCGTATTTTGAACCTTCGTATGCGCGATTAACGGCAAGGTTCTTCTGCATGGTGGCTCGATCCTCGATGATGCGACCTCGCTCACGAACAAATTGAGTTGCGGATGAAATAGCGATACCTGCTCCTGCGCCTACGCCCGTACCCAGAAGAGCTTTCGATCCTGTCTTAGCGGCAGTCTGAGTTAACGAGACCACCGAACCGAGAACGCCTGCGATTATTTCCGGAGGTATAAATTGTCCGAATCTGCTGTTCTCATATTTATCAACTAGCCTATCAATACCGTCACGATGTTCTTGAGTTCTAGCGTTGTTTCGAACATCGGCATTATAGAGTTTGAATCCTTCCATAACCCTACCGACAGAAGCACCATGCTCTACATATTCGCGAGCTTGGATGGCGAGTCCACAACATTGCTCCAATAGTGATGCGTTTAATGGAGGATTATCTCCCCTATCCCTAGATTCAGCTATGAGGCGCTTTGCGTCGTTCCTAAGATTTAAGATCGCATCTTCTAAACTACCGCCTTCAGGAATTTCAGCTTCTGCAAACTTCGAAATAAGATCCTTAAAGACTTCAGTAGTTTTAGCATCAACCTCGGTTACCTTTTCGCCTTGACCTTCTCCTCCTACATTTCTGTAAATTAAATTTTCGAATCCTTCTTCGGTCATTCCTCGTGCGATTCTTGCGCGAGTGGTTTCATTTCTACTAGCGAGATAAGTATATATATTGGTCTGCTTTCCCCCAATAGTAACTTCACGTTCGCCTTCAAAAATTTCTCGTTCGTACTTTCTCTGATAATATCTCGCAAACAAATTATGTTTCCAGATACGCTTAATAATATTTTTTGTAGATTCCGCCTCGGTATTCAACTCTTCTTTAGCGAAATGCCTAGCTAAATCTTTGGCATCCCAGGTATGGTCAATATTGACGCCTACTAATGGTCCTGGAGTTTCTGGCTCTTCTGGAGGTTCTGGAGCAGGAGGGAGTATCCCGAAAGGTTTTGGAGCAGGAGGGAGCTCTCCGAAAGGTTTTGGAGCAGGAGGGAGCTCTCCGAAAGGTTTTGGATTTGCTGGATCAGGTTCTGGATCAGGTGGAACTGGATTTGGATCTACTGGCGTTGGCTCTGGATCGGGTGGAACTGGATTTGGATCTACTGGCGTTGGCTCTGGATCAGGTGGAACTGGATTTGGATCTACTGGCGTTGGCTCGGATTCATCTATATCTTTTGGTGCGTGAGGATAAAGAACCCAATCAATATCTTCATTGCTCTTGCCTCCTTTGCTTTCGCCAGCACCATAAATACCGTTTTTTCCAGCACCACCAAATCCCATGCGACGATCACCTATAAAAGGTTCGTTCCTTCTTTGGTCTTTATACATTTTGTATACTTCTGACTGCTGAATATTGCTAACTATTTTCGGCAGATTTTGAGCTAATTCCTCTGCCATTCTACTGCGTTTTTCATTATAGAAATCTTCGTCTTCTTTTCGTCTTTTACTGAAGTCTTCTATTTCACCATATTCTTTTTTGTAAGTGCCTCCTTTTTGGTCTCCACTGGGGTATTCTGCCCCTTTTTCTGAGTGTTGTCGTCCAGTTACTTTAAAGATTTTCCTTCTTTTTTTAAAGTTTTCCATCTCTTTTGCTCGTTTTTGCTGGAATTTTTCATCTAATTCAGAAAAACGCGGGTCAGCTACATATAGCATCTCCTCTAACTCTCGTTTGGCAGTAGTAAGATCTTCTATCGTTCCTTCTTGAATCGTGGTATGTCTTGCCATCGCTTTCATCACAGCGTCTCTCTTCAAAACATATCTTTCATAACATAGTGCAAGATTCAATTTAATGACTTCTTTATCATCTGGTGTAAGATTAACTACCTTAGCAACTCTTTCGAGTTCGCGCCTAGTAAACTCTTTTGCTCTTTCTTTTTCCTTTTTTATCTCCTTACCGTGGTCGGAAAGACTATCCCATTGACTAGCCTGCTGGGGCTGTTCTCCTGGATTCTTTGACTGAGTTTCTGGATTATTCATTTTTTATCCCTCCGTACCTAAATATAGCCCACGGAATTTAAGCATAGTTTCAAGAGCAACTTGAGTAAGATTTACGCCTGAATTCTTCATAAATTCAGTCATTTTTTCATCAGTAAAATTCGGATCATCAATGAGTCTATTTAGTTCTGCCGTTTTTTCTTCACTTAATTGCATAATAGCGGCTTTATTTATTTGGTCTGTGAGGCGTTTTACCATATCTTCTTTAAGCTCCGCTTTTACCTCTGGGTCGAGCTCTATCATTCCTTTATCTTTTAGTATTGACTCGATAAAGTCATCGATACTTTGCATTTCCATATTGGACCTTTCCTTTTATTTGTGTATGACGTTTATGGTTTAATAATAAAGCAGAAGCGAATAAAAGTCAACAAAAAATAACCCCGGAGGGTTATTTTTTGAATCTTATTTTGTGATTGAGAGGGAGATTTTTCGACCCTCTTTATCGATGTCTAAGACCTTAAAGCTCTTTCGCTCGTTTAGAGTGAAGATTTTTTCCGGATCAACGTCGGAGCCTTCACCAAGTTCAGAAACATGAACCAGAGCTTCGACGGCTGGGGAGATTTGGACAAAAGCGCCAAACGGCGTAATTCTCGTAATCGTTCCTTCGACTTTCGAGCCCTTCTTTAGGCCTTCAACTTCGGAAATCCAAGGATCTTCAACGAGTTGTTTCATGGATAGAGATAGGCGTTCCTTATCAATAGCGATAATTTTAGCTTCAATAGTATCGCCAACTTTGACATAATCGGAAGGATTATTAACTCGCTCCCAAGAAATTTCGGAGATATGGATTAGTCCTTCAATCCCATCAACATTAACAAAGACGCCGAAATCGACAACTCCAGTCACAACTCCCTTGATAACATCGCCAACCTTAAGTTCAGCAAAGCGCTCCGCTAAACCGTCCTTAATCGCCTCTTTTTCAGAGAAGATAAGCTTGTTTTCTTTCTTGCTTGCGTCGAGGATACGAGCCTTAATCGGCTTTCCGACGAGAGAGTTTAATCTTTGGAGAATCTCATCCTTATCAGCAGAGCCGACTCGAGGATAATGTTCGGCCGAAAGTTGGGAAACTGGCATGAAGCCACGAATTCCTTCGTATTCGACAAGAAGTCCGCCTCTATTAGCATCGAACGGAGTAACTTCAACGATCTCGCTATTATCTAATTTCGCCTGGATTTCGTCCCAGCCTTTATCTTTTACAGCTTTGCGAAGCGAAAGTAGAACATAGCCATCATTCATCTCTGAATCAATGACAGAGGTCGTAACTTCATCCCCAACCTTAAGATTTCGGGCAAAAGAAACTTCGCGCCTCGGGACAAGGCCAACGCCCTGCGCTCCAAGATCAATTAGTATTTCGTGTTTTTTGACAGAGAGGACTGTTCCGCTAACGGTATCTCCTGTCATGATTTTCTTAGACGAATCTGTATTCTCAGCTAACAGTTCATCCATAGTTAGTTTTTTGGCATTTGCCATAGTTAATTTAATTCCTTTCTTAGGCCCATTCATAAGCTAATATTCGATTGAGGCGGGTCCTGTCCGAATACCTTTTTCTCGGGCCGCTCCGGGCCGCTCGACCCTTCGGGTCGTCCGCGTCCCAAGGGGCGGTCTGGCCAAGTCTTAGGCCCTTCGAAAAAGGTATTTCGACCACCCGCATTAATACGCATCCATAAGAATGAATGTAAATATGAGCTAGTGAATGAGCCTAAACTTCTATAATTATAACAAAACCTCTTGAAAATGTCTATACTTTATTATTCCTAGAATTTAGCGTAGAATAGAAATATGTATTTAGTTGTCGATATTGGAGGTACGAAAACTTTAATTGCGCTATTTTCGAGACGAGGACGGGTTATTCGGAGGATTAAGTTTAAGACCCCACAAGGCGCGAAAACTTTCTTGGCCGAGCTAACTAGATATTTAGAGGATTTCAGAAAGTATAAAATCAGCGCATTAACAGTGGCGATCCCTGGTCTTGTACAAAAAAATTGTTCAGTTAAATTTGGGAATCGAAACTGGGACAATATTGATATTCTTACTCCCTTAAAAGAGTTGTTCGCTTGTCCGATTTATTTTGAAAATGATGCAAATCTCGCGACGCTATATGAGTCTTTTCGGCTTCCTGGACGAACGGTATTTTTAACCTTTTCAACTGGGGTTGGAGGCGGTATCGCAGAAAAGAATCGGGTTCTGCCGGAGTCGGCCGAGTTTGAACCTGGACATAAGATATACGAGTATAGCGGAAAGCGAAAAGAGTGGGAGGATATTGCCTCCGCTAAGTCCATCGGGGATTTTTATCACGTCGATCATGCTACGAAATTGAGAAAGAAGGAGGTTATGGAGGATATCGCAAAGAGAATCTATTTAGGAATTCCCGATATCATAGAAACATATAATCCTGACACTATTATCCTTGGGGGACCTTTAGGGAAAATTTTTAAACTTTATTCTAAATATCTTCCCCAAGACTTAAAGGTTAAATTACGTCGTCCTAAACGTCCTAATGAGTCGGTGATTTATGGGGGATATCTCTATGCAAAGCGAAAGGAACGGGAGTAATTCCCTCTTCGAAAATGGTAAAGAGAGATTTTCTAGAACGTCTAAAAATAGATTTTTCAGACTTCAGGTTTATTCGCGGAAGGAAATACGCTTTTAGACCCCCGAAGACTATCGTAGTTGGACCGTCGGAGCCTAAAGATAAGCTTTTGCTTTTACATGAACTAGGGCATGCGATTTTAGGTCATACTGATTTTAGGACCGATGTAGGGAGATTAAAAATGGAGGTTGAGGCCTGGGAGAAAGCGCGAGAATTAGCCGAAAAATATGAGATTGAA
>JAFOHW010000033.1 GCA_017421685.1 Candidatus Saccharimonadota bacterium
CGCTTCAAGACGTGATTTCGACTTGGGCTGGAGAAACGAGGTATGGAGATTTAAAGAAGAAAGTCTCGGAAAGTGTTACGGAGATGTTAACGGTTTTTCAAGAGAAAATGAAGGGAATTTCGGACGAGATGGTTCTAGAGCATCTTCAAGAGGGAGAAAAATATGCAAATGAGGTCGCAAACAAGAAGTTGTTAGAGGTACAAAAAGCGTTTAAGCTAAGATAGGGTTTAGACAGAGGTAGAATTGACTTATTAGCATAAGTATGATATAATAAGGGGGTAGATGATTATAACAGGGAAAAAATTCAGCAAACCAGAGATGTCTCGGGTTATAAACGGAGATATCGAGTTAAAAGAGGACGAGAAGGCCATTCCGAAGATGAGGCTGGATTTAATGATGGTGGGGATTTATAAAAGTTATAATCGTTCGACTTTACAGAAGTTTATCGAAAGTGGGTTTGTTACAGTAGATGGAGTTTTGGTTACTAAGTCAAATCAAAAGTTTCCGGAAGGAGTAAAAATTGAGCTTAATGTCCCTGAGACTTTAAAAAATGCAGATTTGAAGCCGAAGGTTATTTATGAAGACGAGAATGTCTTAGTTCTAGATAAGCCGGCGGGGCTTCTTAGCGAGGCAAAGGGAGAATATTGTCCAGAAAGGACGTTAGCGGATTTTGGATATATTGCGCATAGATTAGATAGAGATACGAGCGGGGTTGTTATTTTAGCGAAAAATGAGGAAGTTCAAAAATTCTTAAAAAAGCAATTTCAGGATAGGAAAGTTCATAAAGTTTACAATGCGATTGTTGAGGGCCGACTAAAATTGAATGAGGCGAGAATTGATTTGCCGTTAGCACGAGACTTAAAGCGTCCGACAACTTTTCGAGTTGATCCGAATGGAAAGGAAGCGGAAACATTTTATAAGGTCCTAAAGATAAATGATAAATATTCCTTGGTCGAATTAAGGCCGACAACAGGACGGACGCATCAACTTCGAGTGCATATGAAATATCTAGGACATCCGATTTTAGGCGATCCAGTTTATGGAAGCCAGGCGAAACTTTCTGAAGATAAAAAGTATGAATTTAGGACTTTGCCAGCGGTGAAAGTAAAAGATGCTTCTGGCTCAGAATCAGAGATTCGGCGATTGTTTTTGCATGCAAAAGAGCTAGAAATTACTTTACCTGGAGGAAAGCGGATGACTTTTAAGGCGGATTTGCCGAAAGAATTTTCTGATGTTCTTTAATTCGGTTAGCGAAATTCCTGGAATTGCGAGTAAGACCGGGACGAGTGTTTTTGTTGTTCCTAAAAATGAAAAAGTAGAGATTAAAGGCGCAATAATTTTACAGCCGGAAGAAAAGCGGGCAATTACGATTGAACAGGTTCGAGGGGTTATTGCGAGATTAGGCGTTAAACAGTTTTCGGATATTTATGTTCTAATTCGTCCGGCAGATATGATGAATGAAGAATCTTCTAATGCATTACTCAAAAGTTTAGAAGAACCAAAGGATAAGGTCCATTTTGTTTTAGTTACGGATTCTCCGTCGCGACTACTTCCGACGATTTTAAGTCGTTCGGCGGTTTTTATTTTAAAGCAGGATTATGATTTAAAAACGCTTTCGGAAGATGATGAGAAAATCCGGGTTTTAGCTAAGAAATTGATTTCGGCGAAACCTGGGGATTTAGTCTCGATTTCAGAGGAGATTGCGAAGAAGAAGGACGGAGTCAGGAACTATGCTTTAAGGGTTATCGGGGTAGCGATTGAGATTTTGCAGAAGAGCTATCTAATTACTGGAAAAGAAATTTTTCTAAAGAAACTCCCAAAATTTTTAGAGGTTTATGAAAATATAAATAAGAACGGACATATAAAACTACAAATTGTTGCGGGTTTATGTTAAAATAGGATTATGATTGCGGTTTTCGCTATATTGATTTTTTCGTTTTATTTAGCGTTTCTTTTTCCTGTGGTTAAAAAAGAAAAGGTAGAGGAAGAGAAATCTCCGAAATATAAAGCACAAATGAAAAAATTATGGCAGATTGCTCAAACTTCAATGAAAGAAAGAAAGCCCTTTCGAGCAGAGAAGGCTTTACTTACGATTTTGAAGTTTGATGAGAAAAACGCGGCTGCTTATAACCGATTAGGAATTCTTTATGCAAAGGGGCAAAAATACGATGAGGCGGTTGAATGTTTTGAAATTGCGCAGTCTTTAGACAATAATCCGGCTTCGATTCACAATGCGGGGTTGATTTTCCTAGAGACTGGGGCTTACGAAAAAGCAGCAATGGCATTTCGACAGGCGATTGAACTAGAGGGTGATGTACCGGCGAGATACATTGCTCTCGCTAAGGCGGAAGAAAAATTAGGTAGTACGAAGCGAGCCATAGAGGCGTTGGAAAATGCTTACGAATTAGATCCGAAGGTTTCTACCTTAAGGCAGATTTTAGCAATTTATGAGAATGCTGGGGATACTGAGGCTGCGACGGCAACAGCAGCGAGGGTTGAAGCACAGATAACGAAGGATAATGAAGCGAGAAAGCGTCGAGCAATAGCAAAAACGCGAGGAGCAAAAACTAAGACTTCTAAAAGGACAACGGTCAATCGTTCTGGTGAGACTATGAAGTCTAAATCAGCGACGGTGCGAACTAAAGCCCAACCAAAGATAATTAAGCCTCATGTCGGAAGAAAGAGAATTTAAACATTATATAATGTGCGAGTATGAAACAGACTTTTAGCAATATTGACTTAAGCTCAGATAAAGAATGCGATTATTCGCTACTTGGGGCAGACGAAGAAAATAAGAAAGCTATACGGGAGTGCGAGAAGGACGAGCTTCTTTTAGAATTGGAGAAGATTTGTCGAACGATGCCTGAGGGCGAATTGCGGGGAAAATATAGAAAGTTTATTTCAGAGAAAGAAAAACTGTATCAGGATTGGAATGATTGTATTGTGACTAGCTATGAAGAGCTTGATTCTGTGGGGTTTTGGGGGCATAATTTTAATGACTATTATTTTGATTTTACTTATAACTATGATTATGATGAAATTCATGATTATTTTGTTGAGAATGGGGCGTATTTGTTCGTGAATCCGGAGGCGTATTATGATTCTGGAGATAATAAGATATTGGACGAATGCGGAAACGCTCATAAGACGATGTATTTTAGGTTTATCGATATAGATGAATATTTTGATTTAGATGAAAGGCTTTTAGTTGTTTATGCGGATTATTTCATTAAGAAATATGGATTTTCGAGTTGGTATTATAAACTTACCAAAGAGCAATTAGATTATGTCAAGAAGAATGTAGATAAGATTAGCTTAACTAAGAATCAGCGGGCGATTTTGCTGGGCACTATAGAGGGTTTTGGCTTTCCATATAATGAGCGTTATATCGAAAGAGTTTATGAGTTAGAGACATCTGATGAATTACTTTCTCGAGAGGACTTTTCTAGTCGTAATCGGTTTATCGGTCGTTTTATGAAACGAATGAGTGATTTTGATTACTCAAGGATAGATGTTGCTAAGCTTAGCAAAGGAGCGTTCCGCTATCTTGTAAATAATTTTTGGGGTTCTTTTCCTTCGATTGAAAAGAAGTGCGAAGCTAGGTTAATTGCTGAGATTTTAATTAATGATAATTTTTTCCGTGAAAATAAACTAACAGGGACTTTAACGTGGGTTTTTGGTTCGCAGCACATTGACGAAGATTATGAAACTTGGGATTTAGACGAGATTAAGAGGATTACGAAAACTTTAAGACCAGGTATGGCCCATTACCAACAGAGGTTAAATATTCTAAGAAGCTTTTTGTCGTTTAAAAAATGGTTCGAGGATAATAAAGTTGGGCAATATATAGATTCCGAACGGAGGATTAGTGGTTCGCATTGGACAGTTGAGGATGCTTATAGAGTCGTTAAAAATCCGAACGATCCTAGACTTTGGATTGAGAGTCATAGTTCGAGATTAGCGAGGGTGGTTTAAAAAAATCCCGCAAGGGATTTATCTTGGAGCCGCCAACCGGGCTTGAACCGGTGACCTCATCCTTACCATGGATGCGCTCTACCAACTGAGCTATAGCGGCAGTAAGTCAATTTTAACATATATGTTGAAAAAATTAAACATTGAATTTCGTTCCTGTTTTTGGTATAATGTAGGTACTGCTGGAGTCGTCTAGTGGCAATGACAAGAGACTGTAAATCTCTCGCCTTCGGGCTTCGTAGGTTCGAGTCCTACCTCCAGCACCACGGCCTCAAGAGGCCTTTTTTGTACGGACTCGTTCTTCGAATCGAGTCCTACCTCAAGCACCATTTTTTATTGCATAAAAAACATCGAAAACCAGGACATCGGATCTCGCTTCGCTCGATGCGAGTCCTACCTCCAG
>JAFOHW010000034.1 GCA_017421685.1 Candidatus Saccharimonadota bacterium
CGATACAAAATAATGCACTTCGTTTTCCGGGAAAAAGTCTCGAAATTCGGAATATAATTGTGCTGCCAGGGTCTTATTGTGCGCTAGAATTAAAGTTGGGCGTTGAGTCTTCTCAATAATGTTCGCCATCGTAAAAGTCTTCCCGGAACCAGTAACTCCTAATAAAGTCTGTTCGTGAACACCCGCCAAAACCCCGTCGGTCAGTTGTTTGATCGCGGAAGGTTGGTCGCCGGTCGGCTGGTACTTTGATATTAGCTTAAATTTAGTCATACAAAAACATTATACCACTTTCATGTTATAATCACATTAAATGAAATATGTAGTTACCGTAAAACCTGGTACTAGCCAAGAAAAAATTCTCGAAACCGCCCCGAATGAATTAACTGTCTATCTTCGGGCTAAGCCCCATGACGGTGAAGCCAACGTGTCCTTAATAAAGCTACTTTCAAAATACCTAGACGTTCCAAAAACCTCGATTAAAATCATTCGTGGAGCGAATTCTCGAAATAAAATTATAGAAATATAAACTTTTGCCCGGCACGAAGTGACCTGCTTACGAATCTGAATTTATGTTTCTTCTGATCTTTCTTTCATAGTCGGGAACGGAACCGCTTCACGTCCCGGGACTCCTTCAAGTAGCCAAAAATTTCGCTCCGAGTTCCCCCACCCACAGGCCGGAGGCATTCCGTATTCAAGCATTTCAACAAAATCCATATCCATCATCTGGGCCTCTTCATCACCTGCATCTCGTGCAGCTTGTTGTTCGCTGAACCTTTCGAGCTGATCTAATGGGTCATTTAACTCCGAATAGCCATTCCCCATTTCTGTCCCTGCGATAATTGGATGGAACCTCTCTGTAACCAACGGATTTTCCGGTGAAGTCTTCGCGAGCGGAGATAATGCCAAAGGTTCCTCGATTAGCCAATACGGCCCTGCTGAATTTTTACGAATCAGTTTCCAGACATTATCGATCAATCTCGCATCAGAAGAATCCGGATTAACTTCGACATTATTTTCTCTTAAAATCCCTAATAACTTTTCGCGATCCGGATTAAAAACATCGACATCATATTTTTCTTTTAATAAATCAGCATACTTAATTTTTGGCCATTCCTGATCTAGATTTATGTCGAATCCATCCACTTTAAACTGTAACGTCCCCCAGGTCTCTTTTGCGACGTATTTTATCATTTCTTCGTATAATTTCATTCCATCTTCATAATCCTCGTAGGCCGCATATGACTCAAAAGCGATATGTTCAGGTAAATGTTCGTCATCAACCCCCTCATTTCTAAACCTGGGACCAATATCGTAAACTTTTTCGAATCCCCCTCCAAGTAATCGTTTCAAAGGGAGCTCGTGTGAAATACGTAAATAAAAATCCTCGTCCAATGCATTCATATGTGTCACGAAAGGATTCGCGTCGGCTCCGCCGGTCGTATGCTCTAGGACAGGAATGTTAATCTCGATAAATCCATGCGCATTCATGAAATCGCGAGTTGCTTGCCAAAATTTCGAACGCCTAACTAGTCTCTCGCGCACTTCAGGATTTACGTTCATATCGACATATCGCCTGCGATAACGTTCTTCTTTGTTTGTGAATTTTTCAGGCAAAGGACGTAGAGTCTTTGTTAGGAGTCGAACATAATCCGAAAAGACTGAGATTTCGCCAGTTTGGGATTTTCCGACGGTTCCAGCTACTTCGATAAAATCGCCAGTATCGAGAAGCTTAATGTCTTTCACTCCAAACAGCCCTTTCGGAGTTTCATCTGAGTTAGATTTCATGAAAATTTGGATTTCGCCAGTATAATCTCGTAGCTTCAAAAATACTAATTTTCCAAACGACCTAATCGCGACAATTCGCCCCGTAATACAGACCTCCTGGCCTTCCCTCTTTTCAAAATCATCAACAACTTCAGAAATCTTACAATTTCGATTAGACTTCGCGGGATACGGATTAATCCCTCGCTCTTTGATTTCGTTTAGTTTTCGTATTCTCTCTTTTCGATAATCTTCAAGTAACATATTATATATTATAACATAAAATTAGAGTTCGTGTCAGGAAAACCCAGGCGGAGTCCGAACTACCTTCTGGGTCTCATGATTAAAATTGATCTAAGACCCAGAATAGTAATTCGGACTCCGCCTGGATTGTAAAGAACTAAATATTTATTACTTCAAATCAACGACTTTGACTTTTTTGCCATTGAACTCAAACGATTCGCCAGCTTTTCGCCCAAGTAAAGCCTTTCCGATTGGCGATTCGTTAGAAATCTTCCCTTCTAATGGGTTTGCTTCGGTCGGACCAACTATTGTATATTCAACTTTTCTCCCACCCATATTAAGCGAAACGCACGCCCCGAGATCAACCTTAGTTTTCTTGCCTCCGCGGATAACTTTTGCTTTTTTCAAAATGTCTTGTATCTCTAAGATTCGGCTTTCTGCTACTTTCTGCTCATTCCTCGCCGAGCTATATTCTTCATTTTCAGACAAATCGCCAAAAGCTCTCGCTGTCGCAATTTTTTCCGCAATCGCCGGACGGCCCTTAATCAGTTCGTCTAACTCTTTCTCTAATTCCTTCTTCCCTTCGGAAGTCAAACTAATACTTTTCTTAATCATCAAAACTCCAACTTTAATAACAATTATAGAGTTTAACCGAAAATGCTTAACTAGTCAACCCTTTTTATAAGGATTTTTCAATTTCCTCAATTTTAACTAATTTGGTTTCTCCGTTAGCTCTATTAGTAATTTCTATGGCCTCCTCCTCGAGCGTTTTATCCGATATTACAATTCGATATGGAATCCCGATTAAGTCGGCATCACCAAATTTTTCTCCCGGCCGAACATCCCTATCATCGAACAAAACATCATCTCTTTTATCATAAATCTCCTCCGCTAGTTTTGTCCCGGCTTCTCCAATCCCTATTAGATAATATTTAAATGGCGCAACCGATTCCGGCCAGATGAGGCCTTTCTCGTCCGAAAATTTCTCCGCTATCGTCCCCATCAATCTCGAAACTCCAATTCCGTAACATCCCATATATACCGGCTTCTGTGTATTATTTTCGTCAACAAACTTTAATCCTAAAGGCTCCGAATATTTAAACTTTAATTTAAAAATATTTCCGACTTCTGCCGAAGTTGCTTTCTCGAATTTTTCGCCCGTAACTCCCAGGTCGGCGAGAACTTCGTCGTTATAAACTTCTTCGTTTAAAACTATGGATTTATCCTTATTGTAATAAATCGTATCTTCTCCAACCGGCAATAACGTCTGAAACTCATGTGAATATTTCGAGAAAATCCCTCCCGACGCAAACGTTTCAAAAGTATCTTCGCCAATCCCTAACCTATCAAAAATCTTTCTATACGCTTCCTCGACTTTTCCGTAGAAAACATCCAAATCCTCTTCCGAAGTATGAAAACTATAAAGATCTTTCATCAAAAATTCGCGTCCCCTTAAAATCCCCGATTTCGCTCGAAGTTCATTTCTGAATTTGGTCTGGAATTGATAAATATAAAGTGGCAAATCTTTATAGCTGGAAACATAATTTTTTAACATATTCGTAATTGGCTCTTCGTGGGTCGGCGCTAACCCTAAGTCGCCTCCTGAAGCTAACTTAGTCTTAAACCAGATATCAACTTCACTTTCCGAAAAACGACCTGTTTTTTCCCAAGGCTCGGGATTTTGTAAACCCGAGAGTAGAACCTCTTCGCATCCAATCCGATTCATTTCCTCACGGATAATTGTTTTAATATTTTCGATTACTCTCAATCCTAATGGTAAGTAATCGTAGATTCCGGCCATCTCTTTATAGATGTATCCAGCTCGAACCAGCAAGGCACCATTCCTTGCGGTCTCATCTTTTGGAGCATCTCTTAATGTTTTTATAAAAGTTTTCGATAATCTCATACGCCAATTATAACACAGCTATGAATAATAGATAAAATGCTACTCCGTTTTTTATCATATGTAACAAAATTCCTGCATAAGTCGTCCCAGTTATTTCCCGCAAAAGACATAGGACAATTGACAACGCAAAGACATTAACCCCGACATTCCACTGAAAATGAAGTATCCCAAAAATTAAAGAAACTATTAAAGTCGAGACGACAATCGAAGTTTTTTCCGAGACTTCTTGGGCCAAATTGCCTCTAAGTTTACCATAAAACCATCCCCGAAAGATAACCTCTTCCATTATTGGCGCTACCACGACGAGAGTTAGAAAAGCCAGAATCCGATCAGCTCCAGCCGACATGAGGCTAAACCCGACATCTTGGGCTTGATTTGCGTCAAACCAAGGAAAAATACTAAATAGCGCCAAGAAAAGCCCCGCCATAATCAGGTAAACGACAAAACCAACCGGCGCTAACCCGATATCGGTCCAGGTCGGTAACCCTTTCAAGCCGACTTCTTCTCTATCGGTTTTTAGGAATGATTTCTCGCCTCTCTTTTTAAAAGCAATTCTTGATACAAGGAGCAATATCAAAAGCTCTGATACGTAAGACAATGCTGAGTATATCGCTGTCCAAACCGGTTGGCTGAAGGTATCGGCCCCCAAAATCCAAAGCAATAAATACCCGATAGCTAACTGCGAAATAAGATCCGAAGCGACGACCAAGACAATTAAGGCAAAAATTCTGAAAATTAACATTTTTCTCTGTTTTTGCGGAACTTTTGTACGCGCCTGAATTTTTTTCTTTTTTTCGTTCAATTCCTTTGGCATTCTATCTCGCTATCCTAATAATATCCAAGATCGTCACGATAAAGATTAGCGCCAGTAGTACCATGAAGGCTCGTGAGACAATTCTTTCTTCCGTCGCCTTATCTAGTTTCTTCTTTCTTGCTTTAAAGATCGCAATCAAAAGCCATCGTCCACCATCTAACGCCGGAATTGGCAAAACATTCATACATGCTAAAGAAACCGAAATTAATGCGCCAAGGAAAGCTAAATTAGTCGGTCCGGCCGAAGTAAATGCTGGGAACAGCACTCCAATAATCCCAACTGGCCCCGAAACGGAATCACCTACTGACGAAATCGCGGCCTGACCAGTTTCTCTAACCGATGCATCGAAACTAAATTGCGAGCCAATCCCCGAGATTAAATTCCAGAGCATAATACCTACTCCTTTAAAGGTCTCGCCAGTTAGCTGAGCTGTTAATCCAACCCCAACTATTGGCGCTGACCAAGTTGAATACGACAAAGCTTGGGATGTCTTCATAGTTACCCCTAATAGATATTCCGATTCTGCAGTATTTAAAGTAATTTTATAATCCTGTTCTTCAACCTTGTGATTACTAATACAATCGCACTCAGGACAGTCATCAGGACAATGCGTATCATATTCTCGTCTAATTCTATAAACTACTTCATTACCGGCATGCTCTTCATTGTAATCCGTAATCTCACTCGCATGTATCATTTCCATTCCATCTATCGATACGATGTAGTCATTTGCCTTAAGTCCGGCCTTGTCTGCCGGAGAATCTTCCGCGACCTCCGCGATTTGAACCGGAGTAGAAACAGTTCGGGTATCCGAAGGAATCGTAAATTGATTATCTAGGAATTCCGGCATTCCCGTCCAAGCTAAAATCGTAAAAATTATTATCGCGACTAGCCAGTTCATCATCACTCCGCCAAACAAAATCTTAGTTTTGGCCCAAAAACTTGCTTTCCCGAAAGTCCCCTTCCTCTCATCTTCAGCCGATTCACCATCCATTTGGCAGAACCCACCAATCGGTAGCCAGTTTAAGCTAAAAATTAAATCGTCTTGCGGTTTTTTCCAATCTTTTCGTGGAATTCTCTTCCATTTTTTTGTTTTTGGGTCCTTTACCCAAGCAATCGCTCTTGGCGGGAATCCAATCCCGAACTCTAGGACTTTAACGCCATTTCTCCTCGCCATAATAAAATGGCCGAATTCATGCGCTGTAACTAACGCCATTAAAACTAATAAACCAACAATTACTCCTACAAAAATATCCATAAGCCTATTATACCACTATTTCCCGAAACGCCTGTTACGTTTTTCGTACTCGTTAACAATTTCCTTAATATCGCCCTCATTCATGTCGGGGAAATATTTTTCAATAAACATCAGTTCGCTATAAGCGATTCGCCAAAGCATAAAACCTGAAATTCGCATCTCCCCGCTAGTTCTGACGACCAAATCTACGTCTGGAATTTCGGGCTTATAAAGGTGTTTTCTGATTGTTTCTGGAGTAATCTCTCCTTCGGAGCTCGCAATTTTTGCCGCATCGGCGATTTCCTGCTCCCCTCCGTAATTAAAACAGAAGCAGACCGTAGTTCCATCACATTTCTCCGTAATCTTCTGAGCCTTTTCTCCTAACGAAACTAGAGTCGGACTAATTTTTTCTCGGGACCCTAGAACCACCATCTTTATATTATTCTTTGCCATTTTCTCGGCCATCTTAACAATCTTCGTTTCGGCCATCTTCATAATATAATCAACTTCACTCTTTTCACGCCCCCAGTTCTCTGTACTGAAAACATAAAACGTTACATACTGGATTCCCGCTTTTGCGCAAGATTGAATCAGCTTCTCGATAGTTTTTAATCCTTGTCGGTGTCCTTCAATCTTTGGAAGCTTATGTTCTTTTGCCCAACGCCTATTTCCGTCGGCGATAATGCCTAAATGTTTTAATTCGCTCATAATTTCATAATCTCTTCAGACTTAGTCTTAAATTCAGCTTCAACTTTATTGTTGAATTCTTTGGTTAGCTCATCAATTTCTTTTTCGGCTCGCTTCTTTACGTCTTCGCTCATCTCGGTCGCGATCTTAACCGATTTTCTCGCATCCTCACGGATGTTTCTTAAAGCAACCTTTGCTTCTTCGACTTTCGCCGAAGCGTGTTTTACAATTTCTTTTCTTCTCTCCTCAGTTAACGGCGGAATCGGTACTCGAATAACCCTGCCATCATCTGAAGGATTTAATCCAAGAGACTGGTCCGAACGGATCGCGTTTGAAATCGCTTGGATATTTGTCGGGTCAAAAGGAGTAATGACGAGAAGCGTCGCATCAGAAGCTGTAATATTCGCGACCTGATTTAGGGGCATAAACTGGCCGTAGACTTCGACCTTAACTCCGGAAAGCATGTCGGGGTGTGCTCTACCAGTCCTAACTTTTTTCATCTCAGTCTTAAATCTGTCAATAATCCCCTCCATTTTCTTTCGATCGTCTTTTGTATCAAACATAATAACTCCTTTATTATACTTTTATTATAACATAAAAAATTGACTGATTTTATTCAGTCAATTTTCTCGCCATTCTTAAGCTTTCGCCTCAATCTTGTCGTTCGCTTTAGCTTTCTTCTCTGCTTCTTTTTTCGCCTTCTTCGCTTTATTTTCAAGCGCTTCCTTTAGCTTCTTCGCTTTCTCAGCCCGAGCCTTAAAGCGGTCAACTCGACCTTCAGTATCGATAATCTTTTCTTCGCCAGTGAAGAAAGGATGGCTAGCCGAGGAAATCTGAATCTTAATTAAAGGATATTCATTTCCATCTTCCCACTTAATGGTTTCCTCGCTACTCGCAGTAGATTTAGTCAAAAATGAGAAACCCGCTGCTTCATCAGAAAAAACGACATAGCGATATTCTTTAGGGTGTAATTCTTTTTTACTCATGATTCCATACATTATATCAGATTAAATAAAAAAAGTAAAGGAAAAAGGCAGACTTAGTCTGCCTTTCCCCACGCCCCCTTCGTGGTTTTACAGGATAGCATCAATGTCATCGACGATTTCATCGATGAAACCACGCTTCTTGGCGTCTTCAGGAAGCATGTAGAGTTCAACGCGTGCCAGCGAGTCGTATTCTCCGCTAGTCATTGAGCTATGCTTCAGGACATGCTTTTTGATAACCTCCTTCTCGAAACGCTTCTCGAAGTCAACGCGATCTTGAACCTTGCTAGCGGTACCACCGGCGAAAGTCGAACCGTCATGGAGCAGGAAAGTCGAATAGGGCAATGAATAGCGCCTATCTCCAGAGATTCCAATCAGGAATGACATCGAACTCCACTCTCCGACGTTGACGGTATAAATCGGTGTCTTGCTGACCTCGATCGCCGAAATCAGAGAAAACCCCTCAGTCACATCTCCGCCAGGAGAACTGATGTAGAGGATGACCGGCTCGCGTTTGTCAGGTTCGAGTTCTTGGTCGAAGCGGTTATAGTTCATAATTGCCTCAACCAACTTAGAAACACTGGAAACTCCAGAGCAAGCCAGTTCGTCCTCGTCAACCGAGAGAATCGCTCCGTAAAGAAAAAGCCTCCTTTCATCGAGTTCTCTAGCGCGGTTTACTTCATCCAGGGTACAGGCGATATTAAGCATAGCCTTAGCCGGGATGAGCTCTCTGCCGAAAACACTTTTAGCGCTCATGATACTACCTCCTTAAGATACGGCCCACCACCCTAATTTTAGAGGAAACTCTTGCTTTTTTCAAGCATATGTGCTATAATGAGAGCATATATTAATTTAATGAAACAGTTTCTGGGAGGTTTCCTGACGTTTTAACGTAAGTTAAAGCGACTATAATCCTAGAGACAAAGAGAAAGGAAATTTCTGTGGCAGTAAATGTCGATATGAAAGCTCTGCTCGAAGCTGGTGCTCATTTTGGGCATAAGACGAGCCGATGGCATCCTAAAATGGCGCCATATATTCATTCAAAGCGCCAGGACGCGCATATTATCAATCTAGAGAAGACGGTTGAAGGATTAGAAAAAGCTCTTCCGAAGCTAACCGAAATCGTAAAAAGCGGTAAAAAGATTCTTTTCGTTGGGACTAAGAAACAAATGAAGGAGCTCGTAAAAGAGTCTGCTGAATCGGTTGAGATGCCCTATGTGACCGTACGTTGGGTTGGCGGAACCTTAACTAATGTCGAAACGATTAATCGCCAAATCAAAAAACTAAAAGACTTAGAACGTCGCATGAATTCAGGCGAACTAGAAACACGTTATTCTAAGCTTGAAGTTCAAAGATTTCAGGAAGAAATCGATGCCTTAAACGAGCGATATGGTGGCATTAAAGATATGACTGAACAACCTTCGGCGATTTTCGTTGTTGATGCGAATGAAGAAAAGAACGCAATAAAAGAAGCAAAAGGCTTAAAGATCCCAGTTTTCGCGATTGTCGACTCTAATGTCGATCCGACCCCGATTGATTACGTCATTCCTTGTAATGATGACTCAATAAAAGCAACAAAATTAATCTTAAGCTACGTTACCGAAGCGATAAAAGAAGGTAAAAAATAGGAGGCAAAATGGCAAAAAAAGAAGTCACAATCGAACAAATTAAAAAACTTAAAGAACTTTCCGGCGCTGGTTTAACCGATGCTAAAAAAGCTCTAGTCGAGGCAGATGGGGATTTTGATAAAGCGCTCGAAACTATGCGTAAAAAAGGCTTAACTAAGGCTGAAAAGCGAGGCGACCGTGAGACTCGCGAGGGTTTAGTTGAAGCTTATATCCACGATGGTCGTCTTGGCGCTATCGTCGAAGTTAACTGCGAGACTTCCTTCGTCGCAAAAACTGACGAATTCAAAACCTTAGCTCACCAAATCGCGATGCAGATCGCATCGATGAATCCTCTTTACGTTTCGGAAGATGATATCCCTGAAGATGTCAAATCCGCCAAGATAAAGGAACTCGAAGAGAACTTTAAGGGTCCGGAAAACATGAAAGAGAAAATCCTCGAAGGCCAAGTCAAAAAAGCCTTTTCTGATCGCGTTCTCATGAATCAGCCCTACATCTTAGATGATTCTAAAACCGTAGAGCAGTTTATCAAGGAAGCTATCGCAAAAACCGGCGAAAATATTACCATCCGCCAGTTTAAACGTATCGAACTCGGCGTAACTGAATAATCTAACTTATTTAAAATTAGGCACCCTCGCAGTTTAGAGTGCCTAATTTTTTTATCAAAATGTATAGAGTATTAATAAAACTTAATTTATTCCATCGTGCTACTATCTAGCGTCGTTTCTTTTGGTCCTTCTTCCCTTTCATTACGAAAACTGCCCCACCAATTCCAACCGTCAAGAATATAATTAATCCTGTAGCAAGATAATCGGATTGCGAAATATTTAATCCATTCTGTGCCGAACCAGTATTCGGAACAACTGTTGGTGTAACTTCTTCTGGCGAATATACATAATAAACAGTATATGGCTTATATAGTGCATCTCCATTTTCATTGTAAGCCGTAATTAAAATCGTGTACTTCCCAGCTGGTAAATCGCCAGTCTCGAATGGAATGTTTACGTCTTTAGTATGAGGAAAAACTGTAATCGGGGAGACGGGTTTTACTTCGTTTCCATTTTCATCAATCAAAACAATCCCAATCGAATGTATTTTATCATCATCGTCGTCATAGTCTAGCGTTAACGTCGCGTCTCCATCATCATCATTCGGCCCAATCGTCGCAGTTAATGGTATATAAGTAAAATCTATTATATCGCTGTCAAAATCACCATCATGCCCATAGCCCTCGACAATTAACTTGAATTCGCCATATCCATAATCGTCTAAATTGATATCAATCGTTCCGCTACCAGGTACAAAATCAATCCCAGAAATCGTGTCTAAGACAAAAGTCTGGGGCGTAGTATCGTCTTTGCCTTTAAACTCTAATTTTATTACGACAGAATCAACCCCCGCATAGTCATACGGGAAACTCTTCTCCGGATTGATAAATGTTTCATCCTCCGTTCCATCAACATTAACTTCCGGCCCCTCGCCTATGACCCGTACGATTATCGTATCGGTTATGCTTGATGTCGCCTGTGCCTCCGGTCCAGGCAAAGTAGCCGCAAAAACAGTAGTTGCGACAACTAACCCTAAGCCAAAGAGCCCAAGCACTTTCTTTTGTGTTTTTTTCATACTCTACACTCTTGTTTATATTTTATGTTTATTTTGGTCTCGTAAGTTTTCGAACTAGATAGCCAGCCTAGAACGACGTGCCTTACGCTTCCTGACTAAGATTATAACGCCTATGATTATAATTGTCAATAGTATTATTGTAACAATTATTGAAATTGGCGACATTAAGAAAATTACTTTTTCCACAGTTTCTGTGTTCTCGCCTGCTTTGACTGTCCAGCTAGCCTTATACAATCCAAAATCCGGACTTTCCTCCCAGTCGTCTGAAACAATTCGCTCAGATTCAGGGATAACCGAAACAATCGCTCTCCCTTGTTGTGTTTCGTAAGAGCTAAAACCGATAATCGGCTCAACTTTTAAGGTCCCATAAGCATTGAAGTCTACGTTACCGGTATTTTTTACCTTCGCCGACGCGTAAAAAGTACTAGTAGTTGTAGCTTCATCCTTTAAACCATGCGCGACAACCATATCGCGAATTTCTGATGTCGTAGAAACTTCTCCTTCTGTTGAATGCCCGTAGAGAATCATTCCTGCACTTGCTTCAGTTCTAATTCCAGCCGATGAAACATTACCAGTCATTGTCTGCGCAAAAATTACCGCGTATTGCCCGCCAGCTGGGATATTGCTCGGGGTCTTAATCTGGTAAGAAATTTCAAGTGACTTTTTCGCATCAATCGTAAAAATCGGCGATTCAACATATTCCCCCGAAGCGTCTTTTATCTTAATCCAGCGCGAAATCTGGGTAAAATTGTTTTCATTACTAAAACCTAATTGATATAAATCACTTTCTTCTGAATAAACATAAGAATACGGCGACGCATAAACCTGGACCCTGATTTCTTCATCCCCGTCATTTGTGACTTTCATGGTTCCGTCATAAACCGAATCAGAGCTAATCTGTATTGTGCGACTAACCGGCGTTAAGCTAATGCTCGCTCCGGGCGAAGTATTATCTCCGTTCGCTTCTTCTTCCGCAAAAGCTCCTGAGACAAAAAATCCAAAACTAAGAACAGAAACTAACCCAAGTATTAATCCGCTAAAAATAAATTTCTTCATTTACCTCCTTTTGTTTACTCTATTATATCATAACGCGACAAGAATCACGCTTTTTCTTTTATTTAAAAGCACAACAAAAAGTTCTATTTTTTGGCTTGTTTTTTTATTTTGCTTATGTATAATTAATATTAATGAGTGGAGGACATATAGCGGTAAAACGCCATTTACAACGTGTGTGGTACTTGGCTTCGTCGATTGTGGTAACAATAGTACTAGTTTGTGCGATTCTTTTAGTCGCTTTACGTCTTTTCGGTCTTAAGCTATTCACTGTTACTTCCGGCTCGATGGAGCCAAATTATCCCGTTGGTTCCCTGGTTTATTCTACCCCAATTAACGCTTCGGAAATTAAGGTCGGTGATGTTATTACTTTTATGAATAGCAAAGATACCGTCGTAACTCACCGTGTTTCTGAAGTTATTACCGAAACCAGCACGAGCGGTACCACAGTTACCAAATTCCGTACTAAAGGTGACGCCAATGAATTTGCCGATAATAAATTAGTTCATGAAAAAAATGTTATTGGCACCCCCGTAGCTGTGATTCCTTTACTTGGTTACGTTTCTTATTACCTACAGCGTCCGCCCGGTCTTTATATTGCATTAATTATTGGCACATTCCTGGTTACGTTAATCATTATCCCGTACATAATTAAACCTAAAGGAAAGGAGCAGACGGCAGAAGTAAATATATAATATATTAATTGTTCATTAGTTTGCACCTTAAGAATAGAAAGGAGGAAGATGAGAATAAAGATCCTTGTCTTGTCCTTAGTAGTAGCTTCCCTAGCTATTACCTGTTCTACGACTACTTTAGCATATTTTACAGATACTGATTTTTCAGAAAGCGTCTTTACCGTTGGTAACGTTACTATCACAAATACTACCAATCAAAGCGGTGTCTGTACCGATATGGAAAAAGGTGATGAATGCGTTGAATCATTCACCGTAACAAATAGTGGTGCAGTTGATACATATGTTAGGGTCAGGGTACTAGTACCAACTTCGCTTCTTTCGGATAGTTCGCCAACATTAGATATAACTGCGAATGGCGAATTCGTCGAAAGCGATAACAATGTTACTTATAGCGAAACCGAGTACAAAGAATACGTTTCTGCCGCCACTACGCCTCTTCCGGCTAATGTAGTCTATGATACTTCAAATATAACTTTTGAATACATCTTAGACTCAACTGTTACCGTCGAGGGCGAAGGCACTGAAACATCTACGAACCTTGCCGATTTAGGCATCAAAATCTACGCTGAGGCCATCCAAGCACAAGGCTTCACGAATGCATCTGAGGCATTCAATAATTTTTAATCTTGTTTATTAAAAAAATAATTATAGGAGAAAATAAATGAAAAAATCTACTAAAAGAACCACTCTTGCCGTCGCTGGCGTTTTAACTATTGGCGCATTGGCTGGCGTAATCGGTACGATGTCCTACTTTACTGATACCGATACTAAAGACAATGAGTTTGTCGTAGGTAATGTCGACATCACTTTATACGAATCACAACTTCATCGTATGAACTCTGGACGCCAGGGCTCCTTCGGTGCGCTAGCTTCTGATCCGGATTATTGTGACTGGAATCCTAACCCAGATGATCAAGGACTTGATGGTAATACCAGCCTCATTAAGGGCTCCTATGAAAAGGCTCGCTATTGTACTCCAGGCATGAACGCTAATGAAGGTGATGCTAGTACGATTACGGCTGTAGCAAATGGCCATACTAGAACTTCTAATCCAGCACGTACTTGGGGTTACACAGATGAAACCATCGAGGAAGATGCTGCTGATTATCAAACTGGATATTTCGCAAGAGTATCTCAAAACATTGTCCCTGGCCAGTGGGTACGCAAATTCTCTTATGTTAAAAACGACGATGAAAGTAGCGACGCTTATGTCTTGATTCGCTACATGATTCCAGCAGAATATGCTGATGACCTTGATATTAAGATTCCTGGCACACCATATGAAGAAGATTCTAATCTTGAACTCGATGGCCATCAGGGTTACTTTACTGCTGTAACTAAGGGTGCTAACGGCTATGAGGCATTTGATGCAAGCACTGCAGACGCAATGGATAATTATGAACCATATGAAGAAACTATCGAGAATGTCACATACAAAGTCTATGCTGCAGTTACCACAGATGTCTTGAAACCAGGCGAAATGACCTATTGGAGCCCAGTCAACACTGTTAGACTAAAAGCTGATAGGCAAAATGTTGATGAAAATGCTGACAAATATGTCAATGCTGGTGCAATCCGCGAAATCAAGGTTGACGCTCAAGCAATTCAGGCCAAGACCTTTAGCGATGCCATTGAGGCCATCAATAGCCTTTAATATATAAAACCTTAAAAAGCAGAAGTTGTCTCCTTGGATGACTTCTGCTTGTACCTTATTTTAGTAAGGATTGTAAGGAAAGGAAAAACGGATAAAATGAATAAGCGCCTACTACCGAGTATTATATTTAGTATTTTGTCTCTAGTTTTTTCTAGTCATTTTATCTACTCTCCTGTTTTTGCAGAAAATCCCGCCGATATCGAAATTATCGAAACTTCTCTCGACGGTTCTGGCGGAATCGTTCCATGGCAGGACATCACTGATGCTATGCCGGGTGAAACCTACGATTTATCTCCCAGTGTAATTAATAACGGTACTGACCCCGTTGAAGTCTCTATATGTATTACCCAATCAGGTAAAAATTCTTCTGGTAATCCTATTACTATTCCAAATAATACTTTCGAAATTAATTTCAATCCTGGCTGGACTAAAGAACCCGGCGCGAATTGTTATGATTATGATTTGGTACTTGATACCGGCTCTACTACTACCTCGCTTTTTGATCGAGTCACTATTAGTAGTACAATCGGCAATGAGTATCAAAATGCTACTTTTAATCTTGTTCTTACTGCTACCGCTATTTCTGGCGAACCAGATATTCCAGAACCAGAACCGGTAAACCCAGAACCGTCCACGCCGGAACAAGAAATTTCATCTCCGGAATCCCCTAATACTGGCTTTACGACCTTTATCTCTTCCGCTCTTCCTACTATTTCCATTATAGCGGTAGTTGTCGCTCTCGCAATCATTATTATCTTTAGGAAAAATACGAAAGCTTAATTATGCTCTCAGAATAATTTAAGCTATGGGAAACCCCGAGGACTTACGCGACGAATGGGCCGCTGCCTCGGGGTTACCCCCGGTGTTTAGTCGTGGTCTAGACAATAGTCGCCGTAGGCGGCCCAGCTGTCTTCGGCGTAAAATCCGCAGTTGTTGGCATGGTCGAAGTCTTCCGGTTCGCTAGATCCGTAGTCATCATACCAGGCATCACGCATCCTGTATTCATCCACGAGACCCGACTTCAGCCATTCTGGCAGAAAGCAGTACTCGGGGTCGTCGAAAATTTCATTGAACGACCATTTGTTTGCCATCGCATTGATAATCTCGTGCTCGTTGTCAGGAGCACAGTTTGGAAGGCTGTACCACTCCCCTCTTTTAGCCATTTCCAGGTAACGCTTCATCATCTCGGTCTCGTCATAGTCGAACATCAGTACTCCTCTCGCATAGGGCTTTATAGCAACTAAACACTGGGTTATTAAGTTGCGTAAGCCCAAAACAGCTTATGCTTTAATTATAGCACACTTTATCTATTTTGTCAATACCAAATCTACCCCTGTTTATACCTAAGACAACAGGGGTGGATTTTTATTGATTTTTAGACGAAGTTTGTCATTGCTAGACAAATAAGCTATAATAGAAATAGCGAAAGTCCGTCAGGCAACGCTGGATTGCGTAGGTTCGGGGCTTTCTTTTTTTTGTGCGCCTGACTAGACTAGACTTGCCTTCGGCAAGTCTTCCGTTCCTCCTCGCTCGAAAAATCGTAAGCAAGCTCCCGATTTTTACTCGCTTCGTCGTCCGGTCGAACTACGTTCTCGTCTAGTCATGACATTAGCAAATAAAATAAGCCCTAAAGGGCTTCTTTTATTTGCTGGTGCGCCTGACTAGACTCGAACTAGCACAGCCGTAAATGTGGCCACTACCACCTCAAGGTAGCGTGTCTACCAATTCCACCACAGGCGCCTAAAACTATTATACCACAAATCCTCTAAGGTGTCTTGTTTTTTGTGATTCTATTCACTGCCCAATCCGTAACATCAGTAAAACGGTCTAGCGCTGTAACTAATCTAATATCATTATTGAACGTACGCACATTCTTATTATAGAAATAAGTTAAATTCGGACGATACAGCGCAATCGCCGGGACATCATTAACCCAATACTCAAGGAATGTCTCGTATTTCTTAATTCTTAAGGATTCGTCAGTTGTATCTCGCGCGCCTAATAATAAATCGTCGACTAAAGCATTCTTGTAATTTGATAAATTAAGTCCAGTCGTCGAGGCTTGCGACGAATGATAATATGGTAATAAATCTGGGTCCGCGCCAAACTCAACTTCGTAAACTAAAATATCATAACCTCTTCTTGAAATTACATTCGTGATGAACTCCTGGTTCTCCTCGTAAACCGAGACGTTAACTTCTATCCCGAGACTCTCTAATTCCCCAACCAACGTATCAGTAATGCTAGATAAGTATCCGGAATTAACCGTTGCGACGTCTAAATGAATTTTTTCTTCTCCCGCGAGTTCTTGAATTGTCGCTTTAGCCGTCTCGTAATCTCTGCCAGGTAGTTCTGGATATTCAGAAATTCCGATCTGAGAAGACAATATCGGATAATCTAATGGCAAAGTATCCGGCGCCGAGGCTCGGATTTTTTCGAGGTCAATTCCCTGCCTAATTGCATTTCTTAATTCTTGGTCACCAACCGAGTTCCTTGATAGATTAAAGAAAATAAACGCCCCAGAATTTAAACTCGAGTTCCTCTCGAAAAATTGTCCAGTCATCACCCCTTTTGTCTCCAATCCAGAAAGTTCCGCCGTTGCCGTAACTGAACCAGAATTTATCGCATTAATGATCGCGTCTTTACTACCATAAGTATGGACCGCAAAACTATTTAAAAGTGCATCCCCTAAGGAATAATTCTCGTTGTTTGATAAATAGAATACCTTTTCGCCTTCGTTTGAATTCGACTGAACGGCGTTAAAAGCAAATGGTCCAGACGTAACCGGAGAATTTGAAAAATTATTTTCCATGATCGTTTTAGGGTCGTTCTCACCCAAAATATGTTTCGGCACAATCGGAATATTTAAAGCCGAGATAAAAT
The DNA here is from genome assembly GCA_017421685.1 of Candidatus Saccharimonadota bacterium. Lineage (GTDB taxonomy): Bacteria > Patescibacteriota > Saccharimonadia > Saccharimonadales > Saccharimonadaceae > Nanosyncoccus. The sequence continues at coordinate 17,165 of JAFOHW010000034.1, forward strand.
CAGCATAAGCTGTCGGAAGCTCAAACACGATATTATTTTCCTCGTCAACTGAAACTTTGACTCTCGCAAGGTTAGAACTATAAACCGTGTTGACCGCCGGGTTTTTAATTAAGTTTGTTGTAAACACAACATCGTCAACCGTAATTGGCTCTCCGTCTGACCATTTCAAATTATCTCGTAGTCGAACAACCCATTTTTTCCCTCCCTCAGTAGCTGTAATCGATTTTGCAAGTTGGGCTTTTGGATGTCCAGAAAAATCCGGCGCCGAAATCGTCGCA
>JAFOHW010000035.1 GCA_017421685.1 Candidatus Saccharimonadota bacterium
TTATTCTCTTTTCCTCGGCCTACTAAGATGATTCAGTTCGGTCGGTTCCCGTCTTCTACCCTATGTGTTCAGGTAGCGACAATCTGGCATGACCCAGATTAGGTTTCCCCATTCGGCAATCCCCGGATCATTTCTCGCTGTCAGATCCCCGAGGTTTATCGCAGACTTCTACGGCCTTCATCGGTATTGATTGTCAAGGCATCCACTATCAGTGCCCTTAATTACCTTTTTATGCATTGACTTAACTAGCAATCGAAGTTTAATTTAACTAGATTACTCGTTCCGTCTTTAAAATCTTTATCGTATTCAAATTGTTAATCAGAAGAGTCTTAAAGAATAATTTGAAGTCATATTCGCGACCTCAAAAGATTCCCTCGCTTTTCTTTATCTTTTTACAGAGGTCGTAAAAACGACTTGTTTCAACTTCCCCCATTATATCGCACTTTTCCTTCCAGGTCAACCCCTTTTTTCGACTTTTTTAATAAAAATACCGCCCCCTTAGAGGCGGTATCTTATAAATCTCAGAGAAATTTTACTTTTCTGAACCACTAGCCTTTTTTCGCACCCGTGATTTCATTACTAGCCACATAATAATCAAAACTATCGCTAATATAATCACGAATAATAGCCATAATGGACAAATAAACACAGTTTGTTCAGCAATCGAAATTTCTCCGAAAATATCTACTGTCTGTTTGGCCCTAAAGATGCCAATCGAAGGCAAATTACACTCCTGAGTATGATATTTTTCTGTCTCCGGTAAAATTATTTCAGAATCCGGCTCTTCTTCGTTAGTACAAATCTCTTCATCGGAGAATAGTGGCCAAACTTGTAAAATATATTTAGCATTAGTATGGACATTACCTTCATTTTTTACTCTCGCGCCAGTAGTCAGTTGGTTAGAAAATAAGAAAGACGGAATGGTATTTTCAAGAATCTCACCCTCGTCCCTTGTTTCTCCTGACACATCTGCTACTACAATAGAGCCAATCGCCGTAATATTAGAAATCGCTAAAACTTCTCCATTTATCTCCTCCCCTAGATGCGTCATATCTTGAGCCATAATTGTCGCATATTGTCCTCCTGCCGGCGCATCTTCAGGGACACTAACCGTAAAACCAATGTCCTTTTTCTCATTCGGCCTCACTGACCCCTCAGTTTCATCTAAAGTAATCCAATCTACAATTTGCGTATATGAAGTCATTTGGTCAAAAACTGGATCATAATTTTCGTTAGAAACTCCATAAGGAACTACACTGAGAGCGTACTTAGCGTCTTCAGTGGAATAGGCTGGATTAGATATATAAACACTACCCCTATAAGTTTCTCCTGGTTCCAGGGTTATTCTCTGCGAAGTCGGGCCAAAGACTAAGCTCTCACTAGCCTCCCCACCTTCCGCCAAAACAGGAGTAAAACCAGCGGCGAACAATAATGTTAGCACGGCGACGACAGTAAAAATTTTTTTCCAGATTCTCATAAACCTCCTTTTAAATAATAAATACTATTATAACATACCTTTATTTTATACTACAAGAAAATCCGCTCTTCTTATAAAACTCAAACAAACCGTTAATCGTAGTATCGTCTAAAGCTTCGTCGTTAAGAAACATTAGTGGAGCAGTTCTTCGATCTAATCCTCCGCTATTCATAAAAATAGTCACTCTCCCCTCTCCGTCCACAAAATTATAAGAAGGTGTTAAACCATTTCCAGTCACACCATTTTTCCCTACGTACGTATTATAATCAGCATGTAAGCCATTTACAAAAGACTCTGCCGCCCCTTTATCCTTAAAATCCTTACTTATCTTTATATCTAAATCTTCAATTTTATCATTTAGATATTTTATCCTTACCTCAAAGTTCACATCCTCCTCCTTGGAATTCTCTAAAAGCACATAATCGAATCCGCCTCGCCGATTACAGGCTAAATACTCTGTCTTACTTTCTTCTGTATCGCTGGAAATATTAGTTGTTTTTCCTGGCATAAACATTAAAATCAATAAAACCGCGACAAGAAGCAGAACTGCTACAAGTATTAATCTGTAAGACCTGCTATTCCTTTCTTTCATTTTTTAAACTCCTCCATTTTCTCTATATATAATAACATCTTTAATAAAAAAATACCACCAGTTTCCCGGTGGTATTCTTAATCCTAAAAGCTATTAGCTAAGAGGAGCAGTTAAGACATACTTAACATAGCCAGTGTAAGTATCGGCCTGCTGAGTTGCGCTTACCCATACACGATAGGCAGGGGTAAAGGTGGCTTCAGAAACTGGAGCCCCAGCATCGCTTTGGATAATAGTAGTCGCCGTAGCAGGGATAGAAGCCCAGTTCGTACCAGTATAAGCAGTTTCTGGAGTAACTTTCGTTGCGCTAACTTGGAACGCCCAGTTAGAAGTAGCACCAGAAGTTGCTGGTCCAGTAGCAATAGGAGTACTAGCGGCATTGATTCCGGGCATCGTAGTTTGAGCTGTAGTCGCATCGGTTCCGGTAGTACCTTTAACACCTTGTGCAGTTACTTTCCAACCACCATTCTTGTTACAACTAAAGGTATAAGTTTTAGCGGTAGTAGTAGAACCACCAGCACCCCAATCAGCTTGACCAGTGCCAGAACCACCAGGAGTAACAAGCGTACCAGCGTTTACGGTAGCAGCATAAACGCCACCAGTTTGACCACCTTCACCGCCACTCGCTGCAGCAGACATTGCACAAGAATCGTTAATCGTTACCTGTACGGTATCGATAATTGGGTTGTAATCATCTGCAAATACCCCAACTACTGGTAAAGCAGCGAGAACCGCTGATGCACCTGCGATTGCTAATTTTTTCATAATTATTTTTCTCCTTCCACACTTACAGTGGAAAATTAATTTATATTTTGTGTTAAATGTATAACCTTTAACAATTTCCATTTTACATAAGCATGATAACGTTGTCAAGTAATTTTCTTATATTTTTTTAATGACTTTTCCACAGGTTTTTAATCTTAAAATTTATCATAGTCGTATAAAAAGCATTAAAAAAGTATACAACAAAACCAACTTTAAAATAAAAATTCTAAAAATAAAGAAAAAATGTACTAGTCTGTCCATTTTTTTTAAAAATACTATTAAAATAGCAAAACTATTTTTCCATAGTTCTTTACAACCTATCTAATCTTAAGTGCATCTTTGCATCAACAGGTTTATTTTTTTCGAAAAATAAACATTATATATTCAACACAAAATATAAATTAATTCTGCTTAAATTTGCAGAGGAGAAAAATAATTATGAAAAAATTAGCAATCGCAGGTGCATCAGCGGTTCTCGCTGCTTTACCAGTAGTTGGGGTATTTGCTGATGACCCAATCATCGACGAAATTAAAGTAACAGTAAATTCTAGCTGTCACATGAGCACTGGGGCAACTGCAGCTACTCAAACTTATGATGGAGCAAGGCTATCTGCCACAGTAGCTCCTGGTACGTTAGTGGGTGATACTGGTACTTCTTGGGGTGGAACAAGTTCAACAATAAAAGTAACCTGTAACGATGATGGTGGCTGGCAAGTCACTGCTCAAGGTGTTGCTGGGCTTACCGGAACAGCTGCTACTACTGCTCAAACCGTAATGAAAGCGCAATCTCATGGTGTAGACATTGTAACTGGTCTCGGCACAAGCAATACACCATCTAACTGGGCGTATAAGGTAACTGGAGCTGGACAAGTGAGCGCAGATTTCCGAGTCGTTCCTGAAACCGCTACGGTAGTCGCTACGAGTAATTCACCGGTGGCAGAAGGAAGCATTACTCCTGCCTATCGTGTATGGGTTGCTACTGACCAGGGTGCAGATACCTATACCGGATATGTAAAATATGTTCTTACTGCCCCAATTCCGGCACAGCCATAATTGGCTTGTTTTATAAAAAATACCGCCAGATTCTGGCGGTATTTTTATTAAGATTTAACTTATGGTTGCTGAGATAAAGGAGCAGTTAAGACATACTTAACATAACCAGTGTAGGTGTCAGCTTCCTGAGTAGTACTTATCCAAACCTGATAAGAAGGGGTAATAGTCCCTCCTGAAATCGGGGCATTATTAGTACTTTGAGCAACAACGCCAGGGGTACTTCCTGGAACTTCTGACCAGTCATCAAAGTCATTGGCGATAGTCACACCGTTACCACCAGTAACCTTGAATGCCCAGTTGGAAATAGAACCAGAAGTTGCAGTTCCAGTAGCGATAGTTTTTCCAGTAGTACCACCGTTCATCGTAGTTCGCGGTGAAGCACCTTCCGAAGTGGCCTGGTTGATGCCTTGTGCTGTAACTTTCCAACCGCCAGCATCGTTACAGCTGAAAGTAATTGTCTTTGGCGTACTGTCTTGAGCACTCCAGTCAGCCACATTAGTGCCTGTGCCACCAGGAGTAACTAGTGTACCAGCTGCTACCGTTGCTGTGTAAAAGCCTCCGGCTTGACTAGCGGCTCCAGAACCGTTTGTGGTCATTGCGCAGGAACTGTTGACAGTTACCTGTACGGTATCGACAACTGGAGTAAGATCTGCTGCAAATACCCCAACTACTGGTAAAGCAGCGAGAACCGCTGATGCACCTGCGATTGCTAATTTTTTCATAATTATTTTTCTCCTCTGCAAATTTAAGCAGAATTAATTTATATTTTGTGTTAATCATGAAAAAAATAACATCGAAGATAATTTTATCTATACTTCTCAAACAACTCCTCTAGCCTCCCCTCGAACCCGTGTAAATATCTCTCCGTCGTCGCAACCGACTCGTGCCCAATCATCTCCTTAATCTCCGAGATGCTCGCCCCCTTTAGTTGTAAATCCGTCGCAAACGAATGCCTTAAAGCATGCGGGTAAAACCCCGAAAAACCCGCCTCTAAAAACACTTTCTTTAATCTAGCTCGTACCGTATTAATAGTTGGCGGTTCCCCATTTAAGCTTCTAAAACCCCAAAGATATCCAGAAACACAATGCCGACAAATAAATTCCTCTAATAACCTAAAAGTTTCTTTACTTACATAAACCTCCCTTGATTTTCTTCCTTTTCCAATAAATCTAACCTTTCTCCCTTCAAAATCCGAAACCTTTAACCTTGTTAACTCCGCAATTCTCATTCCCGTCTCAAACATAATCCGAATCATCAGTTCCGTCTCTAAATCCGAAAAAATAATTACCTTTTCTATCTCCTCCCTCGTATAAAACTTCCGTCTTGTCTTCTCTCCTTTTATTCTCTTTATCGAACTTATTTTTAACGGAATCGCTAACCCCTTCTCCTTAAAATACCGCACCATTGCGAATATGACCGAATTGTACGTATTCATCGATCGCGCCGAAATCCCTCGCCCTAATTCCCCTTCCATCCATCTTTCGAATACCTCGTTTGTTAATTTTCTTAAATCTTTTATCTCGCTATTATCTATAAACCGCCTTAGCGTATCCTCCTTCATCGCCATCGTTGTCGGCGACATTCTCCGAATTTTCTCGCAATAATTTAAATATTCTTCTACTTGCTTTTTAGCTTTCCTCATAAAAATAAGCTCCTTTCTTGGAACTTATCTTATACCCATTATCCTTAAACGTTAAATCTCCACATTCCTCTCAACCCACCTTAAAAACGCTTCGTACTCATTATACATATCCGCATCCTCATCATGATCAGCCCTTAAAAACGTCTTAACTTCTCCTTCACTGACAACAACAAAAGACGGATAATATTTTACATAATCGTGTAGTGTCGAATTCTTTACATCCGTAAACATCATTTTATAAACATTAATCCCCTTCTCATTCATTAAATTCATAGAAAATTCCCGAACTCTATCCGCTGTCGTACATCCATTCTGATCAATAAAAATTAAAGCCGTCTCTCCCGAAGCGATTAACTCATCATAATCCGGCCCCATCATTTCGATAAATTCTGCCGTATCCCCATAATATTTCGAGCTGAGCTTCGGCCTCGGCCCATCAAACCACCCACTCATAGCTCCAGCCATAATTACTGAAACAAACAAAATCACGACTAAAGCAATTATTACCTTCGGTGCTCGCCTTCGTCGTCTCCTCTGTACCGCCACTCTACTTCTCCGTTAAAGCTTCGAAATCAATTTCATGAACTGGGACTTTATAAAAATCATAAACCTCTAGACCATCCCCAGTCGCTCGCTTTACTTCTACATTATTCTCCCCTTCATAGAACCAATATCCCCCAACATCGTAAATCTTCGTCCCATCCCAACCTAACGAAACTAACAGTTCTTTCATCATTCCAGAATATCCCCCTCCCCCACACATCAAGAAAATAATCTTATCTTTCGGGAATAATGCCTCTAAAATCTCCTCAGATTCTTCATAGTTCGCCGTTATGCTTCCGTCCGAATGCTTCCTAAATAGAGTATCTCCATCATAAGTTCCCCCAACTTCTTCTGGAAGCCCTGTAACATTAACAATATAAGGGAACGGAACAACCTCAAATCCATCAACAAACCCACTTAAATACGAATCTCCTCCAATCGCCTCATAATTCCCCGGATCCTTTAACATCCTTAAATCCCGATAAACCGCATCGCTCCGATTAAGATACTGGTCAATCGTAGATTCGTTAACGTTCTTATCAATCCCGAGCTCCCCTCTCTGCCCCTCAGAAATCTCAGGTACCGGTAACTCTGCCAACTTTTGCGCTGGAAAAACGAATTTTCCCAGTAAAAACGCTCCGACAATTAAAATAACCGCTAATATCCCACTCCACCAAACATATTTTTTCATATTTTTCTCCACTTTATCTATACTGATTATAGCATAAAATTTAATTTAGATTCCCATGCTTTTCTCATTTGGACAATTAGATAGAACCCTCAAAATCGCCTCTTTTTCCGCCTTTGTAACCCAAA
>JAFOHW010000036.1 GCA_017421685.1 Candidatus Saccharimonadota bacterium
TACCGTATTGTAATCATCATAACTATTTGTAATTGTTGGCGCATAGGTTCCTGTTACTGGAGTTAGTTTCATGGCCCAGTTAGATGTATTGCCAGAAGTGGCTGTTCCTGAAGCTATATTATAAGCTGGGGTTAGAGTTCCTCCTATGGTAGCATCTAGTACATTATTATTATCATTCTTTTCTCTTTCTCCTGTATAGCCTATAGCATATACTGAAAAGCCTCCACTATCATTACATACTACTTTAAATGTAGTAGAACCAATATCGGCAACGTAGGTTCCAGCAGGAACTTCTGCCCTATGTGGAGTATTTACTGTACCGGAAAAGGTACAGGCTTCTGGAACTGTGATTGTAGCTGTAGCGTGAGCGGTAGAGGAGAGTTCGTCGGCGGAAACTCTATTAGAAATTAAAAATAAGCATGAAGTAATACTGATGCCTAATAAAGCAAAAGCAACCACTAAAGCTACATTAACTCTAAAACCACTTTTATTGAAATTTGTTAAACAAGAACAATCGCACCTCATTTTTACCATAATACTTTAATTATAACATAACAATTATAATTTATACATAATAATTTTTAACATGTAAAATTACCCAATAAACTTTAAAATCTTACGGACCGAAACATGCCCGTCCCATGCGAGAGGTCCGCCTAAGATTTTAAAGTTTATTCAGGCGTAATTTTTCCGTTAGAAATTATTATGGATTGATTATGTTGAATTTTATGATATAATAAAAATATGGGGCGTTAGCTCAGCTGATAGAGCGCTGCATTCGCATTGCAGAGGTCAGGAGTTTGAATCTCCTACGCTCCACCACGGTAGGAAGCGAGACAAAAGAAAAAGTCTTGCTTTTTCTTTTGCACCCTAACGTCCTTTATTCCCTACATGTTCCCCTATCTCAATATCCCCAATCCTCTCAATAAACTCATCAACTTCCGTCGGTTCTAACATAATCGACGACTCACTATCATCAATATCAAAATCCTTTACTTCCTCCGGAAATTCTACCTCATATTTTTCCTTTACGTGCCGATTCAAAGACGCATAATCATGATACATAATACTTCTAAATTCCTCTAGCGACAAGTCCCGAATCTCATCTTCATCAAAGTAATTATTATAAAACTCAAAATCCATAATTAAATGTAGAATCTGCCCCCGATTAAATGCTTTTGATAAATCTAAATCTAAAAACGCCTCATAAATATCAACTTTCGCTTTTAGATATTCCTCCAAAGAATCTCTATTACAAGGTTTTGAGTAATGAGAAGCATTATAGTCTTTCGCAATGTCCGGCGCAATAGTTCCTCGAATGAATTCCTCTCGATTTTCTTCCGGATGTTTTTTTAAATATTGATTCGCCGAAGCAAGATGTATGGTTATTCCTGGCATAATAATATTATATAACAAAAATAACCCCGGAGAGGGTTATTTTTGATTTTAGCGCTAAATTAACGCTTCGAGAACTGTTCGCGTCGTCTCGCCGAACGAAGACCGTATTTTTTACGCTCTTTTTCTCGTGGATCGCGTTTCATCATTCCCGCCTTCTTTAAGACTGGACGAAGATCCGGCATTTCCGTCGTTAAAGCTTTCGAAATCGCTAGCTTAATCGCATCAACTTGACCCGCTAAGCCCCCACCTTTAACCAAAATCGTAATATCGAACTCTTTTTGCTTTTCAGCTAAGGCTAAAGGATCGGTAATCTCGGCTAAATAAGTCTTATTGCCTGAAAGATATTCAAGCGCCGGCTTATCATTAATCGTGATTTCCCCTTTACCCTTATAGAGACGAGCCGAAGCGGTCGCAGACTTACGACGTCCTAAACCATAAGTATATTTTTTCGTACTTACCATTATTTAATCTCCTTTGGGCTCTGCGCTTCATGAGTATGCTCGGAGCCTTCAAATATACGAAGCCTCTTTAAGCGCTCTGGAGCTAATTTATTTTTCGGAAGCATTCCCTTTACCGCCTCAAAGATAACTCGAGCCGGTTCTTTTTCAAGAACTTCCTCAAGCTTCAATTCTTTCAACCCTCCAGGGTATCCACTATGGCGATAATACTTCTTCTGGGTCATTTTTTCACCAGTAACTTTTACATTTTTCGCATTAATGACGACGACATAGTCTCCATTATCAATATGCGGAGTATAAGTTACTTTTGACTTCCCCATTAATTTATCCGCAACAATAACCGCCAACTTACCTAAAGGTAAAGTCGAAGCATCAATAAGATACCATTCGCGATTAATTTCCTTAGCTTTTTGAGAATAAGTTTTCATTATTTATCCTCCTTTTTCGGCTCAGATTTCTCAGCCTTAGCTACCTTAGTTTCCTTCTTAGGTTTCTCTTCCGGCTTTACTTCTAAATCAATCTCATCGACAAAACTAATCGTCCCCATCTCCGCATTGTCTCCTTTTCTAAAGCCAGCTCGTTCAATCCGAAGATATCCTGAATCTCGTTTAATCTGAGGAGCAATCACGTCGAAAAGCAAGTTTGCCGATTCTAAATCATTCAATCTTGCAATAATAATACGACGATTATGAAGTCCACCCTTTCGAGCCTTGGTAACTAATTTCTCTAAATCACGACGAATTTCCTTTGCTCGCGCTAAAGTCGTCGTAATCGATTGATACTTAACCAGAGAACACATCAACCCACGCTTGAGTGCTAGCCTCTGATCGGTTTCGCGACCGAATTTTCGGCCTTTATAACTGTGGCGATGCATTTTAAATATTTAACTCCGTTAACTTTTCTTTTACTTCGTCTAATGCCTTCTGTCCGAATCCTTTTAATTCCTTTAAGTCGGTTTCCGATAACGTAACCAAATCACGAATTGTTCGGATGTCGTTATTTAGAAGTGCATTAGCGGTTCGTGCTGAAAGATCAAGTTCCTCAATTGGTAGCATTAAACCAGAGTCATCTTCATCTTTTTGTGCACCAGGGGTAGGCGCCGATTCGACTTTCGTGCTTCCCGCTAGCGCAGTATACTGATTGACTAAAATCGCAGCCGCTTCTTCGAAAGCTTCCTTTGGAGTAATCGTTCCATCAGTATCAATCGTCAAAGTCAACTTCTGTAAATTAGTATCCTGTCCAACACGAGTATTCTCAACTTTATATCGAACTCTAAGAACTGGCGTAAATACTGCGTCAACTGCAATCATATCAGAGTGGATTCTATCTTCACTCGCCTGTTCGATAGTTAAATAACCTCGACCAGTCTCGACTACGAAGCGCATCTTTAGTACCGTCTTAGGGTCATCAATGTGACAAATCAATTGATTCGGGTTTGCAATTTCAACCTCAGAAGGAAGTTTAATGTCTCCTGCGATAACTCTCTTATCGCCATCCTTCTCAGATTGCTTGTCGCCCTTCATCTCAAGAGTAAGTTCAATCGGAGCATCAGTATGCATCTTAAAACGAATTTTCTTAAGATTAAGCATAATATCAACAACATCCTCACGAATTCCCGGAATAGTCGTATATTCGTGATTCGAACCCTCGATCGAGAAAGCCGTA
>JAFOHW010000037.1 GCA_017421685.1 Candidatus Saccharimonadota bacterium
AGAATAAGGTTAATTGTTAATTTTAGCATACTTCTTATGTTTTGTCAAGTATTTATGGGGGTGGCGCCTTCGGTTTCGGCGCTAGATACAAATAATTTCCATTTTAGCGATTTTACGGCAGATTATTACCTTTATAAAGATAGCGAGGGGATTTCACATCTTAAAGTCGTTGAGAGTGTTACGGCGGTTTTTCCGAATTTTGAACAAAATAAAGGGATTTGTCGGCAGATTCCGTTTACAAACAAAAATGGTACAAATATTACATTATCCAGATTGACAGAGGATGATATTACAGTTACTAGAAATGGCGTAGAAGAGCCAATTTATAGTATCGAAAAGGAAAAAGATTACTATAATGTTTGCACTGGAACAGACGAATATGTTTTAGGGGTACAGACTTATGAATTTACGTATAGGTTCTCGAAAGTCGTGACAGAATTTTCCGAGTCTGGGAGAAAATATCAGGAGCTATATTGGGACACGAATGGCAATGGGGCCTCTCAGAGGTTTGATTCGATTACAGCACGGGTTCATTTTGAGGATGAGAATGTTTTTTCTGGAAAGAGCTGGTGTTATGTTGGTAAGTATGGCGGAAATGATCAAACTAGATGTAGTATAGAAAAAATATCTGATGGAGTTCAATTCTCTGCTTTAAACTTAAGTAGTTTTGAGGGGCTAACCTTTGATGTTGAGTTAAAAGAAGGTTCTTTCAAAATTCCGGAGCCGGAACTTGACTATACTTATGTTTGGTTGTTTGCTATCTTGGTTGGACTTTGCGCCTTAATTGTTATTCGATTTATTAGGAAATTCTTGAAGACGCGAGAAAAAGCAAACCATTATAAGGGGTATTTTGTTAAACCGGAATATCAGCCGAAAAAAGATTACAGTTTAGGGGAGATGGCGGAAATTTATATTGGCGACAAGAAGGATGTAAAAGTTGCGATGCTTCTTGAGATGGTCGTAAATAAAAAAATTGATTTTCAGAAAGGCGAGAAGAAGCGAGATTGGAATATTGTAATAAATACATTAGAGGGGATTGCGCCGGAGGAAATTGATTTGCTAACGATACTGAACGACGGAACGAGCCCAGAAGAGGGGGATGTCATAAAAATCAAGCGCCATACGGCGACGGTTAAATTAGTGAATTTAAAGAAGGCGATGGAGACGAAGATTTTAGAGGACTTAAGGAAGGACGAACTGGTCGAAAAAGACTATAATATGGGGAGTAGCGGAAAGCGGGGGATTGCGAATATAATTTCGATGACGATTATTATTGTTCCGGTTATTATTGCCGTAGGTTTCTTTATCTTAGGAATGTTGAGCGATTTCATGGATCTTAGCGGTGATTATGGTAAATTCATGGTATTTAAAGATGATTTCATGCTTAATTCGTTTATTGTAATTGTCGTTACAACGATAGTTTCGGTCGTACTCAGTGATGCGTCGCAGAAGTATGAGTCGCATACGAATAAGGGGTTAGAAGCTTCGCGGTATATGGATGGACTAAGGCTTTATATTGAAATGGCGGAGGCGGAGAGAATGAAAGTGTTGCAGAGCGTAAAAGGAGCGGATGTTTCGGCGAAAGGAATTGTGAAATTATACGAGAAGCTTTTACCTTATGCAGCGATTTTTGGTTTAGAAGAGAGCTGGATGGATGAGATGAAAGAATATTGCGAACTAGAAGAGATTGAACAGCCGGATTATCTTATGACTGGAATTGCGGTGTCAGAGATTGTCAGAGGCTTAAATAGAGCTTCGACGCTCGCTTCGGATTCAACGACATTTATGTCGAGTTCGGGCGGAGGCTCTTCTTCAGGATTTTCTGGCGGAGGAGGGGGAGGATTTTCTGGTGGAGGTGGAGGGGGCGGAGGATTTTCTGGCCGGTAAAACAGCCTTGAAAAAAATAAACATTAGCGTTAAAATGTAGTAGAGATATATGTAAAAAGAACTTAATTAAGGAATAAACTTATGGATCCATTAAATAATCCAACACCAACCCCTAATCCAGGTCCGACTCCTGGGTCGGATTTAGGTTCGGAGCCGAAGATTGGCGAGGCAGTTGTCGGAGGAGGAGCTTTAGCTGATTCGGTGGCTTCGGCGACTCCGTTAGTTTCTCCGACCCCACTAGCTCCGCCAGTAACTCCACCAACCACGCCGACCCCTCCGGTTCCGCCGGTGACTCCGCCAGTAACTCCACCAACCACGCCGACCCCTCCGGTTCCGCCGGTGACTCCGCCAGTAGCTCCTCCGACTCCGCCAGTAACTCCAGTTTCAATTGATGGGTTGAGTGCTCCGGTTAATCCGATTATTAATCCTTCGAATTCAGCCAATCCGACGATGGGGGCTTCGGCTTTGAATCCTGAAGGAGTAGCTCCGACTGCTCCGATTATGATGCCGGAACCTGCGCCGGCTCCGGATCCGATTGAAGAAGAATTGAAAGCGCCGATGAAGGCGACTCCGCCTGCGCCTGGTTCAATTGGTTCTGCGGTCTCTGGTCCGGAAGGAGAAATTGGTGGAGGGGCAGTAGAGAATCCTTTTAGCGAAAATAAACAGATTCCAAGCGTTTCGTTTAATGATCCCGCGGTTCAGCCTGAACCAGTTGGTTCTGGGGTAGGAACTTCTGAGAAACCGAAAACTAACCCTAAGACTTTAACTGCTTTGATTATTGTTGCGGTCATGGTTGTAATTGCGTTACTTGCGGTTTTACTACTACAGGTCTTTGATCCATTTGGGAATCCGAATCCGAATCCAGCTCCGAATGAACAAACAGTAATTCAAGAACAGACCGATAATAATACGACTAATGAAGATGCTAATAATACAAATGTACCGACGATAGCTAGTTCGTTGAGCTGTACGAGAAATATGACAAAGGCCGAGGTTGCTCAGTTTAATGATGCGATTACCGGGACGATTAGTGCTAGCGCAGAATTCAGTTCGGACGGTCTTTTAACAACGGTTTCGGTAGTTAAATCTGTGACTTATAGTGATGAGGATGCGACCGATAATGAGCCGGTTGAGGTAGAGGTCCACGAAACAACGGCGGATGAATTAACTCCTACCAATGCATTGAACTATTATTTGCCAGTCAATGAAGACGGGGAGTTAGAGCTTACTTCGAGTGCAGTCCAGACCAATTACGAGTCGCTTGATTTTACCTGTGAAGTATTGTAAAATATTTTTATGGCAAAGAAGTATATAACTACGGCTATTCCGTATATGAATGGTGACCCGCATATTGGTCATGCAATTGACTATTGCTTGGGAGATGTTTGCGCGAGATATTATACTTTAAGAGGAAATGAAGTACGTCTCCAGGCGGGGACTGATGAACACGGGAATAAGATTTTCAATAAAGCTAAGGAAGTTGGAGTTAGTGTACAAGAATTTGTCGATGAAAAAACTGAAACTTTCAAGAATTTCATAGAGAAATTGGGGGTTTCCTATACTGATTTTGTCAGGACGACTGATCCTGAACACATGAAAAGGGTTCAAGAAATTTGGAAGAAGTTAGAAAAGCATATTTATCGTGCAAAATATCAAGGATGGTACTGTACGGGGTGTGAAAGATTTATTACGGATAAGGAGTACGAAGAAAATGGGGGGATTTGTCCGGATCATAATAAGTCGTATGAGCGATTAGAGGAAGAAAATTATTATTTTAGAATTTCAGATTTTAAAGACAGGATTTTAGAGGCGATTACTTCGGGGGAAATGAAAATATTGCCGGATTTTCGTGAGAAGGAGATAATAAAATTACTTAAGGAATCTCCGGACGTTTCGGTGTCGCGACCAATTTCGCAGTTGACTTGGGGAGTACCGATTCCCGGGGATGAGTCCCAGGTTACTTATGTTTGGATTGATGCTCTATCTAATTATCTTACGGTTTTGGGTTATCCTGATGAAGATATTTCAGAATGGTGGCCGGCGGCCGCACAATTTGTTGGAAAAGATATTTTAAGATTTCACGCGATTATTTGGCCAGCAATGTTATTAGGATTGGGTCTTCCGCTTCCGAAGACGATAGTTTCGCATGGAATGATTTTAGCGGATGGGCAGAAGATGTCTAAGTCGGTCGGAAATGTAATTAATCCAATTGAGGTTGTTGAGAAATATGGGCTAGATGCGTTTCGATATTATTTCTTAAGACATATCGATACTTTTTCGGATTCTAATTTTACGTGGCAGAGGTTTTCGGATGCCTATAATAATGAACTTGCGAATGATTTAGGGAATTTAGTTCAGAGGCTTTCGACTTTAGCGATGAAAAATAATATCAGCATCGAAGAGACTGAATATGAGTTTACAAAAGAATATAATGAACTGATGGAAAAGTTTTATTTTTCGAAGGCGCTTGATTATGTTTGGGTAAGGATTCAGGAGTTAAATAAAAGAATTGATGCAGAGAAACCTTGGAGTTTAGCTAAAAATGGTGAGACTGAAAAATTACAGAAATGTTTGAAAAATTTGATTTCTGACTTATTAGCAAATGCCAAAATGCTGGAACCGTTTTTGCCGGCTTCGTCGGAAAAGATTTTTGAAATTTTCAGAGGCTCAATTACCTCGCCGGAGACTCCATTATTTCCAAAAGGATAAAAAATAACTGTTGTAAAAATTACAACAGTTATTTTTTATGTTGAGAGTTTAGTTAATTTTATGGATATTCGGCCTTAACATAATAGCTTGAAAAAACGCCCTTTCGGGCATTTTTTCGTTTTTTAAGTTTTATTATTCTTCGCCAGAAAGTCTGGAAGTAAAGTCGGAGAGATAAAATCCAACTACTCCGCCGACCATCGGGATAATTGCATAAGCCGAGAGGGCTTGGCAAATTCCACCAAGGATTTCACCGAAGCTTTCGCCTGCGGTCGGGAAGATTTGAAGCATTAAAGCTGAGGCTGGGTTGAAGATGAAATTATTGTTCGCGCTAAGGAAAGCAGCAGATGCTACATATCCGGTTACAACGGCTAGCGCCATACCACCAGCAATTACTGCGCCAAAAGTAAGCGCGCTTCGTCGATACTTTAGGGCTCGTGAGAAGAAGAATGCGATAATGACTCCACCAAGTAATTCAACCATCGCGATTGGCCAGAAGCCGTTTTCGGCGATTGCAGACATTGCAGGGATATCGTAGGCAGTTTCTCCGCCGGCAAGATGAAAGCCGTTAAAGATTAACCAAGCAAACCATGCGCCAACAACTTCGGCGATGATATACATAATCCCACGGATTACCGAGATTCGGCGAGTCGACATTAATCCGACAGCAATAATAGGGTTAAGGCAGGCGCCCGAGAAAGCATAAACCGCGATTAGGATTGCGATAATTGCGAACCCGTAAGTCGCTACGTTCGCGATGCCCATTAAAAATAGAGAAAAGAAAAGCAAAGTAAGGAACATAGTTCCGATAGCTTCTCCGAGTAAGGCACCATAGAATCTAGGTTCCTTAAAGATGGTAAGAATACTTTCTTTTTCTTCGTATTTTCGGGAGAAGAAATCTTTAAATATCCCTTTCTTTTCGGTAGTAGTTTTTTCTTCTACCGTTTTAGTTTTAGGAGCTTCGAGCTCTGTCTTCGCTGCGGTCTTCGTGGCAGTTTTCGGTTTTGTCGTTTTAGCCTTACTGGACTTGTTCGACGTTTTCGACTTTTTCGTCGCCATTTTTTCCTCCTTAAATAATATTTATATTATTATAGCACAATTTTTATATGATATAATGAAAAAGTTATAAAACTTATTTAGGAAAAAAGATGGGCGTAATTGTAAATAAAGATAATACTAAAAATGACGAACTGTCTCGCAGGATTGATGCTGATCTTCGTGAGAAGATGAGGAGTGGGTTAGATTTTGGCGAAAAGGAAGATCCGGATTTTACAGAAGGTTCAGAATACGTTAGGAACTTAAAAAAGACTTCAAGATTTGGGTGGGTTTGGATTGTTTTAGTGGTACTAGCAATTGTTTCGTTGATTTTGATGAAAACCTTATAGTTTATTAGCATAAGTGTTATAATAAATATATATGGACGATGAATCTGAAAAAGGAAGTTTCAAGAATTCCGTAGAGAGTGGTTTTTCTGATACTAAGCCGGGGAATTTTTTTAGTGGAATTTTAGGGGGACCCAAGAAAGGTTCGAACAATTCGGGTTCTGGACCGATAGAGCGTAATGGTTCGAGAGGGGGATTATTTAGAAGAGCAGAAGACGGAGCTTCGGATGGGCCAGTTGCGAGGATTGGAAATTCTTCGGATGAAGTAAATCAGGCTGAGAAGTCTGGCGGAATTTTAGGGGGAGGGCTTTTTACTGGTACTGGTAAGGGGGTTGATTCGAAGAACGGAAAGAAAAATAAAGGTTTTAAAGGGAGGATGAAGAAATTAGCGCCAGGAATAGCGATTTTGGGAATGGTTGCTGGAATTGGTGGATTAATGGCAGGCTGGACGACATTAATGCCGTTTGCAATTCAGGAACTGATCATTGAGAAATTCAATTCGATTGGGATTTCTTCGACAATGGCGAGCGACGAGCTTTTGGACACGCAATTAAACCAGGGGGTTAGAATGGAGAATTTAAAGACTGGAGAAAAAGAGAATTTGTTTGCTTTTTCAGAATATCAGGTCGGAGAATTTGAGAAACAAGGGATTATCGTTGAGAATGATGTCGATATTGGAGGAGGGGAGATTACGGCGTTAATATATAAGAAAAAAGATACTTATGTTCCGGTTGTGGGGAGCGATTTTTTAGGGAAATCTGGTCTTCAGGGGGCGATTGTCTCGGCGAGTGGGATTAGTGAGATGGGTGCGCCGATTTCGGCGAAAGCTGCTTTAAATGATTCTGATTTTAAAATTCCGTATACCACAGCAAGTAAAACGTGGCGGGGAGGATCGAGCGGATGGTTCGATAGTATTATGGACGATATTACGACGATTAAATTAAATTTAAAGAGAAATCGATGGGCAAGGTTTGCGGCTTGGGGAACCGATAACGCCAAAAAGGAATTTGATAAAATTGCGAAGGTTTCTACGGAGAATATGAAGGATAATGGAGTGAGTGCACATGAAGAGACGACAGAAGAGGTGGATGGAGAGACAGTTACGGAGACGAGGCAGGTCGAAGAGGTGCAATTAGAAGGCGGAGAAGTTGATGGGGTTAAAGTTTCGGAGGGGGAAGTTGATGTTGGAGATACCTCGACGAGGGCGGGCCAGTCTACGGGCGAGCTAGAAGTAACGTTAAGAAGCAAGGCATTAAAAGTCGCTTCGGCGGCGTCCTCGGTTGGGGATACTGCTTGTGCTGTGCTGGAGGGGGTGATGGCAATTTATTCGGTAGTTTCGGCTTACCAGAATTTGCAATTCTTAAATTTAATCTCAGGATATTTAGAAGCAGTAAGTAAGGTTAAAGCTGGGGATGGAAGTAGTAGTCCAATGAATATATATAATGAGAATTTAACTTCGGTAGGAGATACGACAAATGCGAACGGGGATGTTGTTGCTCAAAAAACGGCGATGGAGTCGGAAGGAATGGCTTGGCTATTTTCAGATGGACAAGGAATTAATCCGAATGATCAGAGTGTTCAGAATGTGAATTTTGAAAATATTATGTCGAATACGAGCGAGTTGTTCGGAGACATGGCATTAACGACGAGCGTTTTTGAAAAATGCGGATACGTTAGAGCGGTATCAGCGGCGATAAGTCTTACGGGGACAATATTGAGCTTTACTGGAGTAGGAACGATAGTTGAAGTTGCATGGGCAGGGGCAAAGGAGATTGGGAAAATTGCAGTAGCGGCTGCGGTTCAGGTAGCTCTTTATGCGATTGTGCCGATTGCAGTTAAAAATATTGCCCAAATGATGATAAAAGACGCAGCGACGGAATGGCTTGGAGAGGATCTTGGGAACGCAATGATTTCGGGGGCGAATAAGTACTTAGGAGGAAATGCGGTTAGTGGGGGGCAGGGTCCGGGGGACCTAGAAAGAGTTGCGCAGTATGTTGGCGAAAGGGATACGGTTTTAGCAGAGGAGGCGGAATATGAAAGAGCGACGAGAAGCCCGTTTGACGTTACCTCCAGACATACGTTCTTAGGAAGTTTAGCTTATAGTATGTTACCTTTAGCTTATTCGAGCGGAAGAGTTTCGTCGTTAGTTTCGGGAATGTCAAGCGTGGTGAATTCTTCGGCAATTTCGCTTCTTCCGACGACTAGTGCGATTAGTGGGGTAGATATGGAGGCGTCGATTGGGGATTGTAAATTGCTCGGAAGTACGGGGGCGGTCGGAGATGTATTTTGTAATCCGTATATAATTACAGATGTTAGCACGATGGGTCTTTCTGGGGCGAAGATTGATGAAATTGTCTATCGACTAGATAATGATACTAATGAGCTCGCGAGCGTCAATATTAATGCGGGGATTTCGAGCGATAATTTCAACGATGACGGGACGATTAATAAGGAAAGTAATTTGGCGAAATATATTACATATTGCGGACAAAGAACTTCGCAATATGGAATCAAAGACGGTGGAGTTTACGAATCAATTGTTGGGGGTGGGGCGGTAAAAAGTTTTCTTGGATTAGCCCCAATACTAGGGGATATTATTACGATTAATGATGCGGCAAATGAAGAATGGAACATGTCCTGGATTAACGGTTCGGCTTGCGTTGCGTCGAGCGATAACGCAAAATGGGATAGTGAATATAAATATTATCAAAGATATGCTGAGCAACAAAGATTGTTGGAGAATATGAATCCTGGCTATAAATCTACGGTGGCGGTTTTCTTAGAAGATTACTACAAAGAAAATCCGGTCGATAATTCGTTTGAAGGGACGTTGGCAAGGTTTTCTGGATTGCCAAAAGAGACAGTTGAGGAAGCGTTAGCTTTAATTGAATATTATAATTTTATCGAAAATTATGAGCCAAGCGAAAGGTATGCGTTCGGGGGTTCGGTAGTTAGTGAGAGAGAGGAGCTTAATTTCGATGATGAAAATGCCCTAGCGGGAGCAGGGATATTATTAGAAAAAATTATGTATTTCGATGTAAGAAATAGGAGCTACGTTGTTTAAGCGTAGCTCCCTATATTTATATTATAGCACACTTTGTTAATTTTGTCAATATGAGGTATAATATAAGGTATATGGAAGAGTTGGAAAGATTAAAAGCTGAATTAAAAAAGATAAATGCTGAAGCAGGTAAAATTCGCGAGATTCCGGTTGAGGAAAGGGCGGAATTTGGACGAAAACTGAACAAGCAGAAACAAGAAATTTTGGCGCGGATTGTTGAAGAAGAAAAAAAGGCGTTAGACGTAGATGTTTCGGCGATTGACGTGACAGCTTTTTCGGGAGTTAATGAGCCGATGCCGGAGTTATATTCGACTCTTATGGGCTCGGAACATCCATTGATGTCGGAAATTGATAGGGTCGCTGAGATTTATCGTTTGATGGGGTTTGAGGTTTTAGAGTCGAAACAGCTTGACGATGAGTACCATATGTTTGATTCATTGAATTTTCCGAAGGAACATCCGGCACGAGACGGGTATGATACTTTCCGGACAGAGGAAGGCTTTATTCCTCCGGCACATACTTCGACGATGCAGAATCGAGCCCTAAAGAGATATAAGAATAATTTAGACGAGGGGAAGGCGATTGCGGTTGTGATTCCGGGGCGAGTTTATCGAAACGAAGATGTTGACGCGACGCATGAGCATACTTTTTATCAGTGTGAGGGAGTTTATGTTTCAGAAGATTGTACTTTAGGCAATATGTTGGGGATTTTAAGAGAATTTTTTGAAAAGTATTATGAGCAAAAATTAAATATTCGGACTCAGCCGGGGTATTTCCCGTTTACGGAGCCGAGCTTGGAGTTTATGATTGAAAAACCGAAAGCGTTAGGAGGAAAGAAGGGAGACTTCTTGGAGATGTTAGGGTGTGGGATGATCCATCCGAACGTTTTAAAAATGGCGGGGATTGATCCGGAGAGATATCATGGGTTTGCTTGGGGAGGAGGAATTGATCGCCTGGTAATGCTGAAATATGGATTAAAGGATGTTAGATTTTTCGAGTCGGGTAATTTAAACTTTTTGAGGGAGTTTTAAAATGAAGATTTCGCTGAATTGGATTAAAGAATATGTTAAGATTCCAGTTTCGGACGAGGAGTTGATTTCGTTAATTGGATCAAGATTAGTTGAGGTTGAGGGGGTGATTGACGAGACGCATAAGTATGATGATATCTATATTGTTCAGGTAGAGAAAGTAGAAAAAATTCCAGAGACGCATTTAAGTTTATGTCAAATTGATGTCGGGGGAGCGGAGCTAGTTCAGGTTGTTTGTGGGGCGCCGAATGTTCATGAAGGAATGTTGGCGGTTTGGATTAAGCCTGGGGCAACGGTTCCGGTTTCGGTTCGTGAGGATGCTCCGTTTGTTCTTGGAACAAGGAAAATGCTAGGGAAGTATGAGTCTAATGGAATGTTAGCAGGGGCAGATGAATTGGATTTTGGGGGAGAACATTCAGGAATTGCGGAAATTGAGCCTGGGATGGCAAAGCCGGGTGACCTACTCGCGGACGTGTTTAATTTAAGAGATTTGGTTTTAGAAATTGAGAATAAATCTTTAACACATCGACCGGATTGTTTTGGTATTATTGGGTTCTCGAGAGAGGTTGCGGGGATTTTAGGCCAGAAGTTTGATGAGCCAGAATTTTTATATCATGAGATGGTTTTTCCAGAGGGAGAACTAGTCCGAGGAAAAGATTGTATTTATAGCAAGAATTCTGATATCCAAGTCCAGATTTCAGATAGTTCACTTTGTCCACGCTATTCATTGGCGCTTCTTAAGGTTAATGACGCCACGGATGAGAATAAATATCTTTCTAAAGTTCAAATCATGCTTGCAAAAGCAGGGATGACGACTATTTCTAGGGTCGTCGATGTGACGAATTATTTAATGCTTTTGACTGGACAACCGTTACATGCGTTTGACTACGATAAATTCTTGGAGGTTGGGGGGAGTGAGACGGCGAAGGCAACTGTTCGATTGGCGAAAGAGGGCGAAAAGTTAGAATTGTTAGACGGAGAAGTCGTCGAATGTATTCCTAGTGATATTCTAATTACTTCAAATGACATTCCGGTTGCTCTTGCGGGAGCAATGGGAGGGAAGAATACGGAAATTGACGAGACAACGAAGAATGTCTTATTAGAATCGGCGTCGTTTAGTCTTTATAATTTACGCAAAACTCAGATGGCACATGGAATTTTTTCGGAAGCGATTACGAGATTTACGAAGGGGGTCTCAGCTGGAGGAACGTTCAATGTCTTAGCGGAGGCAGTTCGGGAAATAAATGGTAAATTCTTGGGGCTTAGAGATAGTTTTCCTGGATTAGGCGAACCGTCAGTCGTAATGATTGCGGTTAGTGAAATTAATGGTCTGCTTGGTACGGAGTATAAAAAGGAGTTG
>JAFOHW010000002.1 GCA_017421685.1 Candidatus Saccharimonadota bacterium
AATAATTGCGCCATTAACTTTAAGTTGGGTTGAATTTTCAATATTGTTAATATTGCTTGAATCAGAACAGGTTCTAACTTTGTCATTAGCAATAATTAATGCGTCTATTCTTTCTACATTACAGTTAATATTTACATTATTTGCATAGATGACTAATTTAGGGAGTTCGTTTAGGGAGTTAAATGTTCCTGAATATATTTGGTTGCCGTTTATTTCAATGTTCCCTTTTGGGGAAGTAACTATAATAATGCCTTTAGATATTTCTGAAGCGTTGAGAGTTAAGTCGCCAGAGGCATGATAATAATATACGTTACTGTCTTCTTCTCCGTCTACTGTGATCATTTTTCCTTCCATAGACTCTTCGTTTATAGTGATTTCTCCGGAAACTTCTAGGACTTTTTCGCCAGCGTAGATGAACTTACGCAAAATTGACTCTTTATCGCTACTAGCGTTATTGGAAGCGGTAGCTGAGCTTAGGCTACCGGTTGCTCCATTACTGCACATACTATTAGCGAAGCTTAGGGGACTTCTGGAACAGAAATCTCCGATATTACCTCCAGGGAGAGGTTCTCCTTCAGAAACTTCAGAATTATTTCCAATTCCATTATAGTCGCTTCCGAAATCGTATTTGGGGAACAAACTTCCATTGTTATTAATTTGGTAACCAGTTCCAGCTCCGGACGATAAGCCTCGAACCATTCCAGTAGCAATAATCCCCAACTCTCCCCACGAACCGAAGGTATGGGGCTTCTCATTTTCGCCGATTTCTATAGAATAATCATTGTATCCGGCGAGGTGATATTTTTCGCTTTCTGTCAGGAGAATATTGCCTCGCGTATAAATATTTCCGCCCCAAGCTTGTAGGGAAGGACGTTTTGCGACTTTAAAACATTTTCGCTCTGAATAAGCAGTTTCGCCGTCTCCGTTAGAATCTAAATTGTCGTCTGCGCCACTAGTTCTTGGATAAATAAACGAGTTTAGGCAAATATCTGACCCGGCGACAATGTCGGGGATTTTAATATTTAAGCTTTTTTCAATTGTTTTTGTACTTTTACTTTCTTCAGGTGAGACTTTAATATCTCCGTGATTGCTGTCATTTTCACTATTGGTTTCGCTACAATCTTCGCCACCGCTTTCTTTTATAATACATAGCCTAATTCCCCACTTTGCGTTTTTTACTGATGTCGCATATTTTTCTTCTTCGGAACCGTCAGTCGTTAAACTATTAGTTTTTGGGTTTATCGCAATATTGATTTTAATTAGCTTCGATTCTCCAGCATAAACGACATTATCTTCTTCGTCTTTAATCTCCGTTGTGTTTATAAAATTATATGGAACTAGAGCGGAAGCGGTACTGGAGATTTTATCGGTTATTATGTTTGCGAGGTTTGAATCCGAACTGTTTGTGAAAGTTACCTGTTTCGGGGTTGTTTTTACGGTATCATTTCGGTTTGTCTCGGCGGTTTCTTTCAGATTTTTTCCTGCGTCGTCAGAAGAGACGTTATATTCATTAGATTTATTGCGATCGTCTGGGGCTTGGTTTCCAAGTTCGAAAGTATGATCATTTGAGATTTGAGTGCCTAAAGAGAGACTTGTACTATAGACAGAATAGGCATTATTCCAGTCTCCAAGGTTACCTTTGTTTTCATTAAACATGGTTCCGAGGGTTTTAGTGGTGTTGTTTTCGCTAGAAGGATAAACTGTTCCGCTATCAATCTGCATCTTTTGAGGGATGAGATGGTAAGTATATTGAAGAAGAGGGCTATAAGTTGTTTGGAATTCTAGTTTATCGCCTGGTTTTGCATAGACAGAGTTTCGGAAAGTATTATAAGCTTCAACGCTTTCGTTTCTGACTTTTATATTAAGGAGATTATCATCACCGGAAGGTTGTGCGTCGCCAAGGGCGGAGGCACAAACTTGAGTATAAACGTTGGCGGTTCCGGAAGCAGAATCTGGTTTAAAAGTGAGTCTTTCGCAAACTACCATGCCAGGATAAAGGGTAAATGGACCACTAGAACTAACTTCTACGCCATCACTAGTTCCGTCGGTTCCGGTCGCTACGCTTGAATTATTTGCAATCCCCTTTTCTGTAGTCGTTAAATTAGAGGTACGGGAAACGGTGTAAGAAGTTTTTCCGGAGCCAGAGTTTGTTTTTAGATAATGTTTAAAGGAGACTTGGCAACCGGTAATTGGGGAGCAATTAGAAATTGTTCCGATTTTGGTTGTTGTCTTGTTCGTATAGCCGGCAGTAGCACTAGTGTCGCCAGATAATTCGGATTTTCCGCCAAATCCGGTTGGTTCATAGACGGCGTAGACGGTCGTGTTGGAGGAGATTGATTTTGTATAAGTATTGCCTCCGGACGGAGTTCCACTAGTTTTATTAGTACGCCAGCCTTTAAAAACATAGCCTGAAGGGGCGTATTTGGAGCTACTAACGGAGAGGGAAGCGGAATTGCCTTTAGGGACGGTTTTACTGGCACTGTCAAAAGAGGATTTTAATACGGTTCCGTTAGGGGTTACGGCGTCGGCGGTTAGTTTTAGAGTTGTGTTTGGGATAGAGAGTGTGATGTCTACGTATTGAGGTCCGCAGGAGTTTGAGCTATAAAAACATCGATAAATCCTGACGTTTTTTCTTGTATATTTCGTGTAGTTGCCACTTTCGACTCCCGTTATACCACTAATAAATTTAGCAACGTTGATAGTAGTTTTTGTTGCCGTTGGATTTCCCCATGGACCACGGTTGATCGTTGGTGTAGAGAAAGGAACACTAGGGCAGGATGGTGGCGGTGTCACGTAGTTATCACACCAGGTTTGGGTAGCTTTTGGAGGTAAAGCAATTGAGCCATTATCGTTTTTTATTTCTATTCGATTTGCTTTTGCCCCTGAGGTTTCGTCTCCGTAAGGACCCGCAATACACATTCCGTAAAAATATGCCGTAGCGGTACTACCAGTTGTTTCGACTGAGAGAGTGCTCGAAGATCTTGTTCCAATCCAAATAGTACAGTTTTGATCTCTGTCATCAACCCATTGTCTACAGGCTGTTTGTACTCCTGTAATACCACTAGCTCCACTTTCCGAGAGGCATTGATCATAATTCCAGGCTTTTGTGATTTTGGCGAAAACTTTATTTGTAGATAAGATATTGATAGAAATGGGCAGCATTATTACAAAAACGATTAATATGGATTTTTTCATTTATTCTTCCTCCTCATCGACAACGCTAGGATTATAGGCTTCTGATGACTCTGGACTTATTTCGCCAAGCCTTTCGTCGTATTTTAAAGAATATTCATTATATAGTTCTGTTAAATCGTATTTTGTTGCGACGTTCAGGAGGTTTGTTGCGGAATTTATATCATGTAATATTTCTTCAGTAGCGTATGCGTCTTTTAGTGCAAGTTCTTCGTAGCGATTTTCGATATCATAGTCGATTAAGAAGTAGATGCGGCTTGTAAGTAATTCGGTTTTTTCTTCGTTAGGAGAAGAGTCAATAGCGGATTGGTAAGCGGAGATGACGTTTTCGTAATCGGATTCTTCTACGAGGGGGTATTTTTCTTCAAAATTGGTGAGAATGGTTTCGAGACTAGTGTCGGAATTTTGGGCTGGGTTATTTCCTGGATTTTTATTTACAAAATTAATAGTAATGATGGTAGCAAGGATAATGACAAGCAAGATTAGGAAGGATAGAATAATAATTAACAAACTATTATCCTTTTTCTCGATGTTTCCTCCTTGGTCCATATACGTTTTATTTTAACATAAACATGATGGGAAATAAAGGTTTTTGTGCGTTGAATTATGGTATTAGCCATGATATTATTGTATTGTATGAAAAAACATAAGGGTTTTGTTGTAGCGAACAAGAAATTGGTAGTGGTTCTGGGGATTCTTGGCCTTATAATTGTTGGGCTAGTTGTCGGGATTTTGATTCTAAATAATCCTTTTGGGGGAAATGAAAGAGACGAAGTAATTGTTAATAATGCTGGAGAGGTGGCCTTTAATTTGTCTGAGGAGATTTCGGAAAAACTTGCTGATGAATCCGATTATGGACTGGAGCAGGCGGTTTCTGAGTATGAAGAAGTATACAATGCTTCGGAAGGAAGGACTAAAGTATATATAGCGATTGAATATGCGAATTTTGTTTATGATTATTTTGCAGATTTAGATAAGGCGACGGGCATCTTGAAGGAGGTAGAAGGTTTATTGGGTGATGATGCGGTAAAAATTAACTATTATGTTACACTTAGAGAGCTTTATGAAGAGTCGGGAAACGAAGAGATGGGAGATTATTATAACCAGAAAGTCATAGAGTTATTGCCCGATGATGTAATCATTATGGAGGGGGAGGAGTGAAAAAACGATGCATATTAATGGCGTTGATTCTATGCTGTCTTTTTAGTACTGGTTTTTATTTAGAGAATTCTTATGCGGATGGGGGTGGAATTATTGGAGAAGGGGGGATTAGTGGTGGAAGTGGTGGAGGAAGCAGT
>JAFOHW010000038.1 GCA_017421685.1 Candidatus Saccharimonadota bacterium
AAAAAGGAGCTCGAAGAGGCAATAAATTCGGCAGATATGAATATTTTGATTGGAGATTTATCGAAAAATTCGGTAACCGGAAAGGCGGTTTTAGGCGCGTCCGAAAACTCCGCAAAACCCCTGATAATCACGCGAGATACAGTAGATTTAATTTCAGAAAATCACCCCGACAGGCTCTTGATGAATCCAGAAATTAGTTTTTTCTTAACAACTGCGCAATTACAAAAATTGCTACGTTCAGTTTATTACCCGAAAATGCTACTTTTATCTCAATCTTTAGTCCAAGTTACAGAAATTCTCCACAAGTTTACTTTAAGCTATCCAGTTTCGATTATTACGCTCCATAATGAACAGGTTTTAGTCGCGAAAAACGGTTCCGTCCAGGCATTGCCATTAGAAAAAACCGGATATTCACCAATGACGTTTTGGTTCGGTGAGGCAGTAGTAAAAGTCGCGGTTTACAACCTTTTTAACCCAAATCAATTTATTGAGGCGTCTATTTCTGGGCTTTTTTCGTGAGCTCTTTTTCGATATCGGTAGCATCTCTTGAGATGTTTTTTCGACGTTGCTTTAAGAAGAACCAGAGAAAAACGAATATTAAACAGCCGAAAACAATGAGGCCGATTTTAACTGCGTCTGGCCAATTCGTTGCAAAGAGAATTAGGGCGTTAACTAGACCGAGACAAAAAACGTAAAGATATCGTCGCGAGAGGATAATTTTTTTCGCGAGAGGGAAGTTCTTTTTCGTGAGAGAGTTTTCTGTGCAATCGTCAGGGTGACCCATAATTTTGCCATAGACAACTAGGTCACCGACTATGGACGAGAGTAAATAATAAGCGATAATAATAAGACCGGCTACCTGATTAATCCTGAGAGTCAAGAACAAAACCTGGGCGCCAGTTAATAAGACGTCGGAAAACATATCGTATTTCGAGGCGTACTTTCGATATTTTGGAGTTTTATCTTTAGGGAACGGCCATTTCCTAGCACAAGTTCCGTCGAAAGCGTCAGTCATTTCGGCGATTAGAAAAATAATAAAGGCGCTCTCGGGAGAGCCACCGATAAAAGATAAGACGTATAAAATTATAGCGAGGATGAGCCTTGTTAGAGTAAGTAAGTCTGCTAAGTATCTCATAAAATAATTATATAATATCTTAAGGTTTTTTAGCTTTAACTTGTTTTAAGATTTTTTCGAGAATTTTTATACGTTTACTAATTAAGACTGCTTCGCGATTTTTTAGCATAACTTCGGACATTTCGCGAATTCTTTTGGGGTGTTTTAGGAGGTCATTTAGGGCTTCCGACATACTCTCGGGGCTTTCCGATTCGCTTAAAACGAAGCTTCCTTCGGGAACGATTTCTTTCATGTCGGGATCGCAAAAGAAAACCGGGACGCCGGTCGATTCAGCCTCAATTAAAGTCATGCCGAAAGTGTCAAAATTATAAGAAACAAGAATATCAAGATGCGACTTTCTAATCGCGGAATAAACTTCGTCGAACGTTGCGTTGCCATGGAATTCTACATTTAAGTTATGCCGTCTCACGAATCGTTTTGCGCGAAAATAATCTCCACCCCCACCATAGACGTCTACATGATAATTTCCGTTAACCTTACAGAGCGCACGAAGAAACGGGATTATGCGCTTTTCAGCAGAGACGCGCGAATGCCAAACCATGCGAAGGGTTTCGCCCGGTTTAAGTTCCTTCACGGGAGGGTTTTTCGGGAAATAATTATCCGGGAAGCCGTTTGGGAGGACCCTTATCGGAGCAGTTACTCCATAGTGAGCAAGTTTTTCGCGAAAATGTTCCGAAGGAGCAAGGACGAGGTCGGCAAAATTCGCGTGGTTCACCATTAGGGTCCACATTTTAGCGCGAGCTAAATTATCAGCATAATATTCGTCGCGGGGAATAATTATACGATGGGGAACGTACCAAGAGTGAAACCAATTTAGAAGAAAAGCGACAACGGTTCGGAAGCCAAAGGGAATAATATGTGTCTCGCCCATATCTTCTCGTCCGTGCATGACCTGGACCGTAGGGATATTTAGGGCTTTTGCGAGTCTTAGTCCGGCGATAGAGCAACCAGATTCATAATGAACGTAAAAAACATCAAAATCCTTAATCTCTGGATGAACTTTTAATAACCATTTTTCGATAATTTTTGGACGACGAGAGATTGGAGCTAGACCGCGGAAGAATAACTTACAACTCGGGACTTGAAAAATATTTTTTTTAGCGAGCTTTTTTAATTCTTCGTCGCTTCTCGGGAATCCTGTGCTAAAAACGTAGACAACATGACCGAGTTTTTCCAACTCGGTCTTTTGGGCATTAATCGAAGAAACAATTCCCCCTGTCAAATCTAAATAACAATCTGAAAAAAAGGCTATTTTCATAATAAATTTCACTTGGTGGGCGAGGAGGGACTTGAACCCTCACTGTATTACTACAACCAGATTTTGAGTCTAGCGCGTCTACCAATTCCGCCACTCGCCCATATTTAAATAGCTTCCGTCGATGTTAGGTTAGGTCTATTATAGCACATTACTGATAAAATATGTTATAATTATTCTATGAGTTCAGAAAATGGTGGGCAGTCTTCGAGTGACCTACAGAGACAAGCAGCAGCCACAATAGCCAGAAGGAAAGTTCTGGCGGCTTATGCTGAGTCGGCTAGAAAATCGGCGAAAAAAATGAACGAGAATGACGCTCATATGAAAAACGAACCAGTTTCTCCAAAAATAAATTCTGAATCCTGGAAGAAATATCATTCTGCGTGGCAGAACTATTATCAGAAATATTATAGCGAATACTATTCCAAAGCGGCTAGAACCTATATTGAAAAGGAAAAATTAAAGGAAGCTCGCGAAAAAGCGGAGGAAGAAGAGATTTTAAGTTCTTTAACACGTTCAAGTGCAAGATTGTCGAAAAAATCTGGGCTCTCGCTTGGAACAGGGGTAGAGAACGATTCTGGCGCGTCCGAAAACTCCGCAAACGAATCTAGCATTCTTGATGATTTGCGTCTAAAAATTAGAAAGAAAGCGACGAAAAATGCAAAAAAATCCCGTCGCAAAAGGCATTTAATTCCAATTTTAGCTGGAGCCTCGGTTGTCTTACTAATATTGTTCCTACAGTATAATCGTCTAATTTTTGCGCCAATTATGGCCTATGTTTCGCCAGGCAATGCGCCCGCGTCGGAGATTGAAGCGATTGACCCGACAGTTACCCAGACGATTTCGGCTGAACCACGGCTAATTATCCCAAAACTCAATGTCGATGTGCCGATTCGTTTCGGAATTCCTTTATCCGGAGTAATGTCAGCAATGAATAACGGAGTTGCGCATTATCGAATTGCAGGAGCAAGCGCATATCCTGGAGAAGTTGGTAATTTCGTTATAACTGGTCATTCGGCGGGAGATGTTTATAGTTCAAACCCATATAAGTACATTTTTTCGGGATTAGAACGCTTAGATGATGGCGATTTGATTTATGTTAATTATGAATCGGTTCGCTATACATATCGCGTTATCAAAAAGGAAGTAGTTGAGCCTTCGAACGTCAAGTCGCTAGTCATGGATACCGATAAACCGTTAATAACGTTAGTAACTTGTACCCCGCTTGGCACTTCAAGATATCGCCTATTAGTCACGGCGGAGCAAATTTCTCCGAGCTTCGATTCGACGAACGAAACCAGCGACCACCCGACAGTAGATCAAAGTACCACAGAAGAGATGCTACCGGCAAACGAACCGTCCTTCTTCGAAGGAATTTGGAATTGGCTAACTGGGAATTAATGTTTAATTAGCCATTCACGAATAATCATGTTGTCACTAAAGTAATATAGCCATTTATCGTCTGTAATCATAACAGGGAAGCGACTGGAAACGTTTTTTCCAATGATTCGATGATTTAAGCCATCAAAATCGTAGACAGATAATTCGCCATCCATGACCGAATAAACCATGTCATTGTCAATCCAGCCAAAACTTTCGCCTTCGACTTCCCACTCGTGGACCGAATTAGCTTCCATATCAAGACTGGCGATCTCTACTCCTAAATTCGCGATAACAAATTCACCGTTATGGCCAACTTTTATCCTTTCTGGGTCAAAATTAAGTTTAAATTCTGAGACTTTTTCAAAATCATCTTTATTATAAAGCGTAAGGAGATCTTTTTCCAAGGTTGTGATATATTTATTTTCGTAGAATTTTGAAATTACGACTTTTGCTGGCTCTTCAGTAGTATCTAGTTTCGTGACTTCATTATCGCCGAGTTTTAATAAACCTACATAATAATCTTTAGATTCGTCAGAAGCGCTGAAAACCACCTCATTTTCAAAATGGTCAAAATTAATTACATTTTCGACAAGAACCATTGAGACGACTTTTCCGGAAGTATCGATTTTATGGAGGTTGCCTTTTTGGACTGCTAACAGATTATTTGAGGAGTTATCCAGAATTTTTATATCTTCAAATTCAGCTCCGAATTCTTTGTTTAAGTTAATACTATTCTTTACGTCATTTATATCGACTAAAACCCATTCGATAGTGTCACCAATATCAACTTTAAATAAAATATGAGAACCAGACTTGTCCCAATTTACGTCTAGAATATCACCAGCAAATACACTAGCATCTTCCTCATCATCAAGACTAGGATCTGCAAAATATTTCGAAATATTAATCTTTTTCGGAGTTAAATTTTCCTCGCTTAAATCTAAGATATTCCATGTCGTCGTTTCATTAACTAAAAGAAGCGTTGTTCGATCGGGGGAAACCGTAGCAAGAGTCGTACCGTTAGCATTAAAAACTTTCTCGCGCGTTCGTTCCTTCAAGAACAGACGCGGATAATGAATCTTATAGAGAAGTCCCTCAGAAATATTAATGGTTTTAGACCAAGAATCATAACCATCCTTTGTGAGTGATAAAGTATGTTCTCCACTAGTAAGGACTTTCGAAGTATTCGTTTTCTGAAGCCAAGAAGAATCGCCGTCAATACTAAGGGAAGCGCCGGTAGGAATAGATGAAATTTGGAGCATGCCTTGGCGTTCAACTTCAAAGTCGGAGTTAACCCAATAGCCGGAAACCATAAAAGCTAATATTATAACAGTTAATATAACTGCGACAACCATAATAGCTTCGGAGATAATTATTCTTAACTGTTGGCGTCGTTGGTTTTTTTCTCGATTCATAGCTTATTTTCCTTCTGTTAATTATAGCATATTATCAAAAATAACTCTTGCGTTTTTATTTAAAGAATAGTAATATAGATATAAGAATAAGCGAGGTAATAATGCAAAAGTCCGATACTAATCAAGCTGTAAAAACTACTCGTCGAAGGGTCCAATCTTCGACTACTTTGAATCGGAAATATGTTCAGCGACCAGTAAGAACGACTGATGCTACGGTAAAAGTAAAAAGAAGTAGCCAAATTAAGCATTTTAATACCCCTGCGATTTCTCAAGCTCAGGTTAAAACTGAAGCTCCCATGGTAGTAGAGACCCATCCAATTCAGAAAACCGCAAAACAGAAGATGCAAGCAAGAAATAACGCGAAGCAAATTAATCAGGAGCAGAAACTTTCAGCAAAAGAAATAAAAGACCAGGCTATCAAGAAGGCTTTAGCCGTCGCAAATACTCCTTTGACTGAGAATATTAAGACGAGCGCAAAGGGAACTATGAAAGAAAAATCGAAGATGCATTTTGGGTTCGGGCGAGTGCTTTTAGCTTTAACGTGTGCGACAGTCGCAGTTTTCGCGATTGTCTATTTCGTTAATTTAAATATGCCGGATGTCTCTCTAAGAGTCGCTGCAATGCAGACCGGAATTGATGCGTCTTATCCTGGATATGTGCCACGCGGATATTCCGTTACTAGTATTACATCTGAGGAAAAGAAGGTTTCGATTGATTTCAACAATTCTGAAACCGGGGACTCGTTCTCTTTGACTGAGGAAAAATCTTCTTGGGACTCTAATGCCTTGTTGTCTAATTTCGTAAAAGAGGCTTACAAAGAAAATTATACGATTATCCGTGAACAAGGCCTGACAATCTATGTCAGCGGGAGCAATGCTTCTTGGGTTAACGGAGGAGTTTTCTACAGAATCGATGCAAGTGGCGATAACCTAACCAATAAACAAATCCGTTCAATTGCAGTTTCTTTATAGGGCTAGATAGCGCGGGCGGTTGCGTTTAGCCTTGCTAAGGAGACTTCTTTCCCGAGAACTTCTAGGGTTAAATTTAAAGCGGGACTAAACGGGGCATAACTTAACGCTATACGAATCAAACTAAATAATTCAGCAGGTTTTTTACTGGTCTCCTCTAATAGCTCGTTCAAAGCGAGCTGGAGAGAATCTTTCTCCCAAGATTCGAGGCTTGAAAGTTTTGAGACAGTTTTTTCTAATAATTCCTTTAGCTCCGATTCGGAAGATTTCTTCAGGAACTTATTATTAATTAGCATATCGGTATCAATTTTCGGTTCCTCAAAGAAATAACTAGTCATCTCACGCAAATCTGAAAGAGTTTTTAGTCTGTCGTAAATAATCGAAAGGACTTCCATTTTGTAATTATCATCGTAATTATCGGCGACTTCTGGCCAAAAACCTGCGGTTTTACAATAAAGAGCTTCTGCGCCTTGTTCATCAAAGATTTTTCGAATCCACTGGCCATTTAACCAAAGAAGTTTAGTCTCGTCATATCTTGCACCAGAATTCTGGATTCGGTCTAGCGAAAATTTCTTGATTAGGTCCTCTTTTGTGTAGATTTCCTGCTCGGTCCCGTCGTTCCACCCAAGATTCGCTAAATAGTTCAGCATAGCTTCAGGCAAGACGCCGTCGTCACGATACTCGGTTACAGACTTCGCTCCGTCGCGTTTTCCGAGTTTTTTGTTGCCGGTCGGAGCTAGAATATGAGGTAGAGAGACAAAAATTGGACGAGGAAGGTTCAAGGCCTCGTATAGGGCAAGATAATTTGGCGTACTAGATAGATATTCTACTCCACGCATAACGTGAGTTACTCCCATTTCGGCATCATCAACAATATGAGCAAAATTATAAGTCGGAAAACCATCTTTTTTAATCAAAATAATATCATCTAAGACCTCGGGGCCGGTTTTCATATCGCCCATAACCTCGTCAACCCATTCGTAATTCTTAGGGTCGGCCTTAAATCTTAGCGGGATGCCCGGTTCCCATTCGGGAGTTTTTTCAGGACGATAATTACGGTAAAGAAAGGGGATTTTCTTTTTATTGCATTCTTCACGATATTGATTAATCTTTTCGGGGGGAGTCGGATCAGCATAAGCACGTCCGGACTCAATTAGTTTTCTTGCATACTCATGATAAATTTCTTTTCGTTCACTCTGAAAATAGGGGGCGTTCGGACCACCGACAATTGGACCTTCATCCCATTCTAGGCCAAGCCAGTTTAAAGTATCCTCGATTAATTCGGTCGCGCCTTCAACGTAGCGTTCGCGATCCGTATCCTCGATACGTAAAATCATTTTTCCGTTTTTATTGTGCGCCAGTAAATATGGATAAATTGCTGAGCGAACATTACCGATATGGATATAACCAGTCGGACTGGGGGCAAATCTTGTTACAACATTCATGCCAATATTATATCATATTAGGAGAGTTTTTCTTCCTCGTCTTCGTCTTCTTCCTCTTCGTCGCCTTCGTCACGAGTCGCAACTAAGAAGAAGAAACCACCAGAAGCAGCAGCGACAGAAGCAGCTATGCCTAAGCCGGTTGCGAGAGCAGAGTTTGTTACAATATGAGAGTTAATGTTCTCGGTTGCGCCCTTAGGTCCAGTGTAAATCGTATCTCCGGTATCGACCCTGGTTTCTGTTGTTGTTGTTCCGGCGACGGCGTCAGTAGAGGTCGTCGAGTAGACAGTTCGATCATTAGTACTATCATAGGTTCCGGTTCCGCCAGTAGTATCATCTTCAGGCTTGGCTGGATTATCTGGGATTACCGGGTTATCAGGCCCAATCGTATCCGTAACAACACTAATTACGACGGTTCCTCTATAAGTTCCGGACGGAAGCGAGGAATTCGCTTTCGCACCGAAGAAGAAAGTTTTGTCCATGGTCGCAGCGACATTCGAAGAGAGGAGCGTGATTGGGTTAGCCGTATTAGAAGGAACCATAGCACTATAATGACTGGTATCAACGCCACCACTAGCCACAACATCGTCTAGCGAATAACCCCAATAGTTAGCAGGGAAACTACTGCGAACTACATTGTTCGAGGCTAAGGTAGGAAGATTTGAACTTTGGGCGTTATTAACTAAGCTAGTACTCGTAGTTTTAGCGGTCATCGAAGCAGTGAAGCCATTTGCATTATTAGTCGTAACGCTTAAGTCGACCTGGTTTCGGAGGAACTGGTTAATATCTCCAGTCGCTCCAGAGACCGGAGTTGTTACGGAAACAGAGAGAGAATCGATGACGTTAACGGTAAAATTCGTGTTCTGAGTAACGGCGGAAGAAGTTGGAAGAGAGAGAATCATAGACAGCGAAATAAATAGGGCCACAAAAATACCGAGAAGTCCAGAAGACTTCCTAATCGTGGATTTTGCGTCATGAGTTTTTTTAAGGCTCAGACCATTTTTTATGTTTGAGACAACACTTTTCATTTTTGTAAATTTAATGACCTTTATGTTTGAAATTTTAGCATAAGGTTTTAGTAAAGTAAAGACTTTATTTAGAATTTTGTGGAAAAAAGTTATGTTTTTCGTTATAATGGAATAAAAGTGGAATTAATTATGGATGAAAATATAACTCTAAACTTAACTAACGACGAAAATCCGAAAAAAGAGACTCTAATTAAGCAGTCGGTAGCGGAGGTCGAAACAATAAAAAAGGAAGCGGTAGGCAAACCGGAGAAGGCAAAAAGAAAGAAGCTACCTAAAGAATTAAAACCTAGTAAGAAATGGTTGGCTCTCATGATTATTGGAATTGTTGGGCTTATCGGCGGGATTTCGTGTTTGGCTTTTGTCTTTTTAATGCCAGAAAAAAGTAATCCTGAACTAGCTTTTCCAAAAATCCCTTCGAAAAATACCAGTGAAGAAACTTATAGCTCACTGACTGGCGAAAAATTGTCTGACCCTTCTCTGAAGAATGCTCCGGCTTACTGCATTCAGACCCCTAACGGACTTGATGGAGCTAGACCACAGTCTGGATTAAATGAGGCTGGCGTGATTTTTGAGGCAATTGCGGAGGCGGGAATTACGCGATTTGCTTCGATTTATCAGAATCCTGGAGCTTCGGTAATTGGGCCGATTCGTTCATTAAGGCTTTATTACCTAGAATGGGATACGCCGTTTGATTGTACCATTGTCCATGCTGGTGGAGCGGATGACGCGATTGCCGCGGTTTCGTCGGGCGGGTACAAAGATTTGAGCGAAGATTATCAATATATGTATCGAGGAACTTATGGCTCGAGATTATGGAATAATTTATTTACGACTTCGGCTTATTTAAAACAATTCAGTAGTAGTCATGGTTATGGCACTTCTGATATAAAGGGCTTTAGTAGATTAACTCCCGATGAGTCAGAGAAGGCTAGAGTTAATGAATCAGTAAAAGAGAAGCTGGAGATTACGACCCCGACTACGGAAAATACTTCTAGCGTTTCTGTAAAAATCCCCTCAGTCAGTCTTCGGTTCGGTGGATATGACAGCTTTAATGTGGATTATACTTATGACGAAAAGAGTAATAAGTATTTAAGAAGTTACGGAAGTGGAGTGGACCATGAAGTCTATGAATGCAGTCAGGAGGATTTAGGAGAGAGAAACCCTGAGGACGTTTGTAAATTAACTCAATTAGCTCCTTCGGTCGTAGTCGCGATTATGGTTAATGAAAGGAAAGCGTCGGATAATTATCACGAAGACATAACAACGACTGGCTCTGGAGATGCCTACATCTTCCAAAATGGAGGCGTTATCGAGGGGACTTGGAGTAAACCGACGCGAGATGATCAAATCACGTTCAGTGACAAAAACGGGAAAGAAATTAAGCTTGCTCCGGGACAAACGTTTGTTTCAGCGATCCCGAATTACGGAAGTATTGAATATTAGGCTTTTTTATGTTAAAATTAGGTTGTAGACCTAACCCCCCTTAGGTCTACACCTAGATTGGCTCCGTCGTCTAGTGGTCCAGGACTCCTGGTTCTCATCCAGGCAATCGCGGGTTCGAATCCCGCCGGAGTCACCAAACTTCTTCGAAGTACAAAAAGAGGCGGATTCGTTCTTCGAATCGAATCCCGCCGGAGTCACCAATAATAAAAAGAAGAGCTCGCCAGAGTTCTTGTTTTTATTATTAAGACGACGCCAGGGATTATATATCCCGCCGGAGTCACCAAACATTGAAAGAAGCCCTTCAGGGCTTATTTTAATGTTTTATGAATTTTGCGAGAAAAACCCGCTGGAGTCATGGAATAATTCTTATTTTTATGGTATAATATTTTTATGAGTAAGTTACCGATTGTTGCACTGATTGGGCAAACAAATGCCGGGAAGTCGAGCATTTTAAATCGGATGGCAAGAAAAAACATCGCAATTGTGGCAAGAGAAGAGGGGACAACTAGAGATAACGTCATGGCGACAATCGATAATTCTTTTGTGCTGATTGATACAGCTGGGCTGAAAGATCCTTCTGATGATTTTGAAGCCTCAATTCAGGACCAAATCGAAGATGCGATTTCGGTAGCCGACATAATCTTGGTGACTTTAGATTCTTTGAAATATCCTGATTTTCGAGATAAAGAGATTGCGAAAAAAGCCTTAAAATCACGGAAGCCGGTCTTTCTTTTGCTGAATAAAGCGGAACTTAAGGACGCGCTTCCTTCAGAAGAATTTTTATCGTTAGGAATAAAGCCGAATGAGACTTTTAGGGTTTCAGCGACGACTGGCCAGGGAATAAATGAGTTAAAAGCTAAACTTTTAGCTGAACCAGTATTCTCTAATTTGAATTCGTCCGAAACTAGGGCAAAAACGAAAAATTCCTCATTAAAATTAGCGTTGATTGGACGTCCGAATGTTGGGAAATCTAGTCTTTTTAACTCCCTAGCGAAAAAGCAACAGGCAATCGTAAGTTCAAAGCAGGGAACAACTAGGGACGTTAACCGAGTTAATCTTAAATATAAAGGACGAGAATTAGAAATTTTAGATACAGCGGGACTTAGAAAGCCGGGGAAACGAGAAGTCGGGATCGAGAAATTCAGCGCGATTCGTTCTCTTTCAGCAATAGAGGAAGCGGATATTTGCGCATTACTAGTCGACGCAACCGAACCACATAGCAAATTAGATCAGTCCTTAGCTGGACAAATTGTTGAGGCCGGTAAAGGAATTGTCGTCGTTGTAACTAAAACAGATTTATTAAAGCCAGAAAAATTAGACGAAACTGACGATAATGACGAATTGGAGGACCCTGAAGCAAGAAAACCTCGTTTCAGAAAACCTCAGACTACGGACGAGGTAATCGATAATCTTGAACGGGATTTTAATTTCTTACCTTACGCGCCAGTGCTTTTGACTAGTTCGGAGACTGGCGAAAATGTCACGCAGTTATTCGAATTAGCGCTTGAGATTGACGAAAGTCGTCGTATGGAGATCAAGACTTCCGAACTGAATAAAATTTTAAATGACGCAATCATCTCACATCCTCCGGCAGGCTTAAAGAATACTCGTCCGAAACCAAAATATATTGTCCAGACCGATGTTTGCCCGCCCTGGTTCGTGGTTCACGGGCGAGATTTAGGACTTTTACACTGGTCCTGGAAAAGATTCCTAGAGAGAAAAATTCGAGAAAAATATCCTTTCGTCGGGGTACCGATAAAGTTTTCCTTCCGAAACGATAAAAAAGATTAATTTTGTACCTCTAACGTTTTAAATTTGTGGTATGATAAAAGTGGGTGGGGGATATGTACAGCCCTCATTTTTTAATTTGTGTGTACAGGAACATTAGCAAGGAGGAATTACGATGTCGGAAAAGCAGATTACATACGTCGTCGACACCAACGTCCTAGTTGATTATATTGACATCATCCCTGGTGGGGAGATGTCTCAGCCCGAAGAACCTACGATTGACCTGAAGGAGGCGCATATCGTCATCCCGACGGCGGTAGTAAGGGAACTCTCGAGCTTCAAGAAGGAGAAGTCGGATCGCGGAAAGGCGGCACGTGTTCTGTTGGATCGATTGCGCGCTCTCACTAAGGGTAAGGTCCAGACAATGGCCGATGCCTATGGTCTAGAGAAGCCAATCACGATAACGAAAGGAGGGCAGAAGCTTTCAGTTCTGCCGATTCACAAGAACTTCAAGAAGTCCTTGCCATTTAGCCCTTCGGAATCGGATATGGATGGGCAGATTATTCTGGCCACCTTGACGATCGCAGCGCTGAATGCGGGACTGCCGATTGACGGAACGGCGGACGTGGAAGAAATGATGAAGCTGAAGCCGGCTGACGTCGTGCTTCTTACAAACGACAACGGTCTTGCCATCAGGGCTCGAGTCAGGGGCCTGATGACTAGTCGCTATGGCTACAAGTATCCTGAGCCCTATACTGGACGACGGGATATTACTGTCCCGAAGGAACTACTCGACGAGTTTCTAAACGAGAGGATCATCGAACGAGTCCTGTTCGAAGCGGTACTTCCGTCGGAACGAAAGCTGGTCGCGAACGAATTCGTGGTCATGTACCCGGACGAAGACCCGAGGCTCTGTGGGGTCGAAGACGAGTACGAGTATTTCGCGAATATCGGGCGCTATGACGCGAACGACGACGCGATTGTTCCCTTGAAGTATATCTCGGACTTCCCGACCGATATTAAGACCGCCGGGCAAGCGATTTATGCTGAGGCGTTGATGGACCCGGATATTTCGGCAGTGATTTGCTGTGGACCTGCGGGTTCGGGCAAGACCTATATGGCTACGGTCTATGGCTATCAAGCCTGTAAGGCCGGGGCCTTTATTGGAGTCACTGCGGTACCCTGCGAGAGTCACAGTAAAATCGGCGCCCTGCCGGGTGATCTCGACGAGAAGATGGATCCAGAGATTCAGCCTCTTAAGAACGCTCTCAGGAACTACCTCTTGGCCGAGGATTCGAAACTCAGAAAGGAGTTGAAAGCTCTCCAGAAGTTCGGAGTCCCCACGAAGGGGAAGCGCGATAATGGGATTGAAGACGAACATCCCGACAAGCGTTCGATTAAGACGAAGTTGAAGGACCGAGTCGACATGATTTGGGAAAACTGGTTCTCCAGTATCCCGATCGAGAACGCCAGGGGTCGTGACTTTGCCTTTGAGCTCGCAATTTACGATGAGTTCCAAGATCAAAACATCCCTCAAGCTGATACCTTGATTAAGCGTATTGGTACTGGAGGCAAAATCATCCTGACTGGAGACATCTACCAAATCCATGCTCCGTATCTTGACGAGTTCAATAATGGCCTCGTCTATGCAAGCCGGCTACTCTATGACAACCCTTTGGTGGCGCAAGTCTGCTTTACCGAAGAGGAAGTCGTACGACACCCGCTGGTCAAGATGATTGCGAAGCGCCAAACTTCTAACGGAAGAAGGAACGGAAAGAAGATCGACGAGTAATATCCCCTTAAGCCCCGCCTTTTAGGCGGGGCGCCCTTTTTTAGCTTTATGATATAATACACTTATGAAATTAATCATCGGATTGGGAAATCCAGGGAATAAATATAACTTCACTAGACATAATACGGGTTTTCTAGCGCTAGATTTTTATTTTAAGGTAAATAACCTTAGTTGGCACGAAAAACCGCGTCTAGGGGCGATTTTTGGGCGTTCAGGAGATGTTATTTTTATAAAACCCCAGGATTTTTACAATGATAGTGGGCGTGCGGTAAAAGAATATATGCGTTTTTATAAGATACCTAACTCTGATATTTTAGTAATTTGCGATAATTTTGATTTAGAATTCGGAAAGATACGTTATCGTTCTACAGGAGTCGCCGGGGGAAATAACGGATTAAAATCGATTGATTCATATCTTAAGACCTCTGAATACCCCAGAATACGAGTCGGAACGGGGAATGAAGAATTAAGACGGAAAATGGATGATATCGATTTTGTTTTATCGAAGTTTACTCCTGAAGAGAAAGCTGAGCTTCCTAGGATTTTAACAGAGGTAGGGCAGAAAATTAGTGAGTTTATCCAGACCTAATAAAAGTGGAGCTGTGGGGGGGGAGAGATTCAAGAGTTGGGAGTTTAGATTTATAAAATCTAACTAAGACTCCAGTTATTCAGTCCAAGAGAACGGACTAAGCCCTTTATCTCTAATAGAGTAATAGCCTCATTAAAGCTCGGGGAGGGGAGATCAAGAGAGTCCATGATTTCTTCACCCCTTCGTAATCCCTTAAAAAGAGCTTCTAGGATTTTTGTTTCCACCTCTGTATCTCCCCTAGGCGGACTTAGGTTCTTTTTTCGGGATTTTTTCCGATAATCTTCGGGGAAGAGGATTTTTAGAAGCTCTTCTGGTTCGGTATAGGGAGTTGCGCCTTGTTTTATTAGGGAATTACAGCCTCTGGAATAAGGGTTCGTAATGTTCCCCGGAACGGCAAAGACGTCCTTGCCTTGATTTAGGGCGTGGGCGGCAGTATTAAGAGTCCCGGAATGATCGGCGGCCTCTACCACGACTATTATGTCGGAGAGGCCAGAGATTAAGCGATTACGATGAAGGAATGTAGATTTATAGTTTAAAGAGCGTTTCCCGTTTTTTAAGTATTCGTCTATTGCTAGAGGGGAGTTTTCAAATTCCGGAGTTCTAGGGGCGTATTCGCTAAGAATTGCTCCGCCTTTTTCTATGATTTCTTTTGCCAGAGATTGGTGTGACTTTGGGTAGATGTCGTTTATTGGGGTACCGAGAACAGCGATTGTGGTTCCGCTTGCGTCAAGGGTCGCGCGATGAGAAATTGAGTCAATCCCATAAGCTAGCCCTGAAACAATGACCACGCCCCTTTTCGCCAGTTCATAGGCCATTTTATAAGCGATTTCTTCTCCATATTTTGTATTATGGCGAGACCCAACGATAGCGACAGTCTTAGGCCTAGTTTTCTTACCGTTTATTGCCACATTTTCCGGCATTTTGCCATAGAAATACAACATTCTAGGCTTAAGCGCAATAGCGTCTAATACCTCTGTAAAATCCGCTTCTAGGGGTCGTATTTGGTTGATATTTTTAAAAAAGTTGGTAAAAAGTGTTGACATATTTTCTCCTGTGTGATATAATAAAAACAGTTGGGACTCAAAAAGAGTTCCACACCGCACCTAAATAAGTTATAATTTCAGCTATACTACTCCTAGTGTAGCAGAAATTGCGAGCTTTTGAAACCCTTTCGGGCTTGGAATTTCTTCATGGTTCTCAAGTTTTATAAGTATTACCTCCACTTTTGAAAGGTCACTTTCGAAGGCTTAGCAATCCCTCTAACCGGCGGGCCCCAATTTGTGTGAGGTGGGTTACGCTTCCGGGGTCTCTCCCGGTATAGTGAGAAGCGTTAGAGGGCCAAAATACCCTCAGGTGATGCCCACCCTTACCTGAGGGTTTTTTGATAGTCATATAACTTCCATGATA
The DNA here is from genome assembly GCA_017421685.1 of Candidatus Saccharimonadota bacterium. Lineage (GTDB taxonomy): Bacteria > Patescibacteriota > Saccharimonadia > Saccharimonadales > Saccharimonadaceae > Nanosyncoccus. The sequence continues at coordinate 15,586 of JAFOHW010000038.1, forward strand.
TTTTCAAATAGTTTACTTAACATAAGTTTGACGCATGTGATATCATTATAGATATGGCTAAGAATTTAGTAATAGTTGAGAGCCCGGCGAAAGCGAATACGATCGAGAAGTATCTCGGGTCGGATTTTAAGGTTTTAGCATCGATTGGGCATATTCGAAAGGATACGAAAGTTGATAAGTCTACTTTTGATGTGACTTACGAGATTGATCCAGGACATAAATCGATTATTGCTGAACTTAAAAAAGCCGTAAAATCTGCTGATAAAGTCTGGCTCGCGACTGATGAAGACCGTGAAGGAGAGTCAATTTCTTGGCATCTTTGCGAAGTTCTTAAACTGCCGAAAAATACTGCGCGAATTACTTTTCATGAAATCACAAAATCGGCCTTAGAAGAGGCGATTAAAAAACCGAGAACTGTCGACATGGATATGGTCGCGTCGCAACAGGCCAGGCAGACTTTAGACATGCTAGTTGGTTATGATTTATCTGATATTGTACGGAAGAAAGTTCCAGGAGCGGTTTCGGCGGGACGAGTCCAGAGTCCAGCTTTACGATTAATTGTCGAGCGCGAAAAACAGATTGAGAAATATGA
>JAFOHW010000003.1 GCA_017421685.1 Candidatus Saccharimonadota bacterium
AAGAAAAATCGCCTACCTCGAAGATTTCGTCACCGACTCTTCGGTTCGTGGAAAGGGTATCGGCTCCGCCCTTTGGGACGAAATGCTAATCTGGGCAAAAGAAAAAGGATGTTCCGAACTCTGCTTTACTTCCGGACACGGCCGTGAATCCGCTCAAACCTTCTACAAAAACCGTGGCGCCGAAATCTACGACACAAATTACTTCCGGAAACCTATTGCCTAACAATATAATAATATATTCTTTGCTTAAATTATATTTTGCTTATCATTTCCAATCGCCATAATCACTACCGGCAAAAGATAAATCTGTAACGCATTCGGCAATCCTGAAAAGAAACAAAGCGAAACCCCATAACCAACCATCAACGCTAAAATCAGCGGACTTATTGAACTTTTTAAAACCGCCCGAATAATTAAAGCTAAAGTCAATATAAACAATAAAATTCCGACAATTCCAACTTCCAATAATAGGCTCATATATTGATTTTGAATAATTTCCTTCGGCGTCTCAGTTAACCCGTTTACATATAAAGATTGCCCCGCTCCACCAATCCCGACCCCAAACATCATCGTCCTAAAGTCCTTCGCCCAAACTTTTGACGCTAAATCCGATAATTTTAACCTTACATTTGTAGATTCCTCAACATATCCCGAAAAAACCGCCGTCTCAGTTTCTTTTTCATCATCAGAAACATCTCCAGACTTGACATCACTATTAGTAAAATCAATTAACCCCAGCGATAAATGGTCTATCGCTTTCGAAACTCCCGTCATGTAAGTATCGTCCGTTTTTGATACTTCCGAAAAAATCCCCTGCAAATTCAAAGTAAACAAAAACGCCAAAACGATTACCCCAAAAACTATCCCAACCCGTTTCAAAACTTTCTTTAATTCATCTCGTTCGCGCACAATCAAAAATGCAAAAAGAAACACCGCCGAAACTAAAAACGAATAAATCGCTCCCCGAGAAAACGTCAAAAATAATGTCGACGTAAATACAAAGAAACAAAATAACAAAAATTTAGGACATAAGAAACGCGAATCAGAATAATTTTCATCATTACGCTTTTTTAATAAATACATCTCCGTCACTATCGCTGGCGCAAGCAGTAAATTTCCCATAAACTGTGGCTCTATCGAAAACCCATTCGGATGAGGGAAACCAAACATCGAATACGTGCATCCCGAACACATTAAAGTATACTCTCGACCCACCCCGACTAAATCTAAAACACATTGCAAGAAACACATAAAACAAATAAATAACGCCGACCCAATAAAAATCTTCCAGAAAATTTCCCGAAACCCAACTTCCTTAAATAAACTCTTTAAACTAAAAATCGCATAAACCATAAAATATATTAGCCATAAAATCAAAACCGTAAAAATTCCTCGTAAACTATTTAAGGACCATAAAACCGAAGCCGAAAGAAAAAGAGGGAATAATAGCCATACCCATTTTTTCAATATTCCGCTAAGTAACTTTCGTTTTAATAAAATAAAAAACGAAACTAAATCAAATAAAACCAACCATATCAACGGCAGGGAAATCTCAAAATTCATCGATTCGCTAGATCCAAAATGGATTAAAGGATAATATGAAAAATACAAAACTGCCGGTAAGATATAAATAAAAATCCGAAAAATTTTCAAGATTAAAAGAGAATTATTTAACTTTTTCACGAATAAATTCCTTAATTTCTTTATCGAACCGCTTCTCGTCAAACCTATCCGCGCTCAAAGAAACTTCTTCCCGTTTAAACTTCATTTTCTCGAATCGACGAATTGCTTTTGCCATAGCTTCTGCCGTTTGTTTCTTGAATAAAACCCCGTTTTCTCCATCCACGACATAATCCTTTGCCCCACCTTCAGAAAAGGCAATTACCGGGCATCCCGAAGCCAATGCTTCCACTGGCGCAATTCCAAACGGTTCTAAACTAGGAAATAAGTAGCCTTTAGCTAAAGCTAGACACTTAGCTAGCTCATTCTTTTTCATCAATGGCAAAAACTTTACTAATTCCGATCCATCAGCCAATTTAACTAATTTTTTATGCTCTGGTCCTTCACCAATGATTAGTAGCGAGTTCTTCGTCATTAAACAAGCCTCGATCACTAAATCAATCCTTTTCCAGTTCACCTGACGAGACGTTGTAATATACGATTTAGTTATATCAAAGTTTTCCACAACCTGCGTCGTTCCCTGTGGAAAACTTTCAATTTGACTTTTTTCCTTTTTTATTTTAAAATCCGAAATCTCTACCGGTGGATGAATCACGGTCGCTTCCCTTTTATAAAATTTTAGAATCTGTTCCCTAGCATACTCTGAAATCGTTATAAAATAATCTGGCGACTGTGCAGACTTAAAATCCGCTCTTCTAAGAGGCTTAACCATTAATTTAAAGAAAAACCTAACAACCGGATTAAAAATCCCAAACCCCGGATTCTTGATATAATCATCATACATTTGCCAATAATACTGCGTCGGAACATGACAATAGGAAATGTGAACTCCGTTCGGAACTTTAACTGCCTTCGCCTCCGCTCCAGTAATTGAGATAACTAAATCATATTCCGACAAATCCAACTTAGAAAAATACCTTTGCCTTAAAGGTCCCAAAATCCTCCTAAGTTTCGTCGGAAATCTCTGTAGCCATCCCGTTCTAACATCCGCATCCAAAAACCAGTCAATTCCCTTCGGATCATATTTCGAAGTATAAATCGGTGCATCCGGAAACAACTTATGGATTCGAAGAATTACTTTTTCTGCTCCTCCGACATTAGTCAGCCAATCACAAACCAACGCAACTTTCATTTTGCCCCATCTCGTTTTAAAACTGTCGCAATCGTTTTAAAGAAAATTTGCGTATCCAACATCAGCGACCAATTTCGAACATAATAAATATCTAAAGCTCTTCTCTCCTCAAACGGAATATCTCTTCGCCCTGAAACCTGCGCAAATCCCGTCAATCCCGACTTAACTGTTAAAATCAAAGATCTATCCCCGTAATCTCTTAGTTCTCCCGGAAGCAATGCTCTTGGACCGATTAACGAAATATCTCCCTTTAAGATATTAAATAACTGCGGAAGTTCATCTAAGGAAGTCTTTCGAATAAACCGCCCAAAATTCGTGATTCTCGGATCATTCTTTAAATAGTCTCCTCCCTTTCGATATTTCCTTATTAATTCCGGCTTCCCCATTTTCGTAAATGCCTCTTCGGCCGTCATTCCACTATATTCCGGCTTCATCGATCTAAATTTATAACATTTAAACCTTCTGTTATACTGCGTCAATCTTTCATCCGAATAAATCGCCGAATGTCGAAAATCCGAAATCTTTAGCACTAACCAAACTATTAGCATTGGGATTAATCCTAAAATAATCCCAATAAGACTAATTAGGATATCAAATAGCCTTTTTATAACTACATATCCTCCAGTCAACGGAGTTGTCATAACTAATACTGCCGGCGTATTCCCAACTAGTTCTAACTCCCCGAAATGCGACGATAATGCCGTCTCACTCGGAACAAAATAATATAATAAATGTTTCTGAACCGCCTGCTTATAAACATATTCTGTCGATTTCTCATCCGTCTGGAAAATCACATCCGCTCTCGCTTTTCTTAAAGCTTCTTTTAAGGATGAATATTGATGGATCTTTAAGTCCTTCGGAATAAATCTTTTCCCCGCAACGACTCCAGCCAGTTTATATTCAGATTCCGGCGTCGAAGCAATATAATCCGCTAAATATTCCGTATTCTTATGATTTCCGATAATAATAACCCTCTTAGTCCCATAATCACTCTTAAAAATCTGACGGACAATGAATCTCACAATGATTCTTTCGATCAACAAAAACACAAACGAGAGTAAGACTGAAGTTAAGGCCATAATTCTAACTGGGAACAAATTTTCCCCTTTGAAAAAATCATAAACAATTAAAGCTGACACGGTTAAGATTGCCGCAAGAACCAATCTTCCCCGTTCCGGCAATCTCGATTTTCCTAAAAAAATATCCTTCCGATAAAGCCCCAAAAACGCTAAAATGACTAGTAAAATCGGTACTAAAAATACTACCGTAGTCGTAAAATCTAAAAACTGCGACTCAAAAGTAAACGGCCTCGGATCAACATGAACGCGAATATAGTATGCCATTGCAAACGACAAAATCAACATTAACGCGTCACCAACAATTAAGCTAAATCTCAATACATAATCGGATTTCTTCCGCATAGATATATTATACCATAATCACGGTATAATTACTCTACTGTAACTGATTTTGCAAGATTTCTCGGTTGGTCAACATTATTCCCTTTTGCGACCGTCATATAATACGCAAATAGTTGTGAAACTAAATTCATCAAAAGCGGTGTTAAAATCTCTAACGAAGTCTGAATCCGAATTACATCCGCAACCGATAAATCGAATTTATCATCATTCGTAACGGCTATAACTTTTCCATTCCTAGCTAAAACTTCCTGAACGTTCGAAACTGCTTTCTCATAAAGTTCCCCTTTGGGAATTAATGCTATCTCGAAAAATCTATCATCTATCAACGCTAACGGTCCATGCTTTAATTCTCCAAAGGCATACGCATTCGCATCAACATAAGAAATCTCTTTTAGCTTCAAAGCTCCTTCAATTGCCGTCGGATATGCCGTATCTCGCCCTAAATAAATCGCATGATCATAATCTTTATATTTATTCGCAATTTTTTTAACATCTTCGTGAACCAACTCTAGAACATTTCTAACTTCTTCCGGTAATTTCGCAATTTCTTTCACGTATGGCTGAAGTACTGTCTTTTTGACACCTTTCGCCTGCGCAATTGTCAATCCAAACATTACCATCGCAATAACCTGTGACGTAAACGCTTTTGTTGAGGCAACCGAAATCTCCGGCCCAACATGTACATACGTTCCTCCATCAACTTCCCTCGCAATTGTCGATCCAATCGTATTGACAATTCCAATTGTTTTAATTCCTTTTTTCTTAATTTCGCGAAGACATGCCAAAGTGTCCGCAGTCTCTCCCGATTGTGAAACGATTAACGCGACCGAATCTTCCGGAATATAAGCCTGACGATAACGATATTCTGACGCAATAACTGTCTCAATCGTAATTTCCGGCGTAAATTGTTCAATGTAGTATCCCGCCAAAACTCCCGCATTATAAGCTGTCCCACACCCAACAATAATTAAATGCTTAATTTTTCTAAGCTCCGTTTCCGAAAGCCCCGGCCCTCCGAGTTTAACTGTCCCTTCGTGAAGGTTAACTCGCCCACGTAGTGTCTCGATTAAAGATTCCGGCTGTTCCATTATTTCTTTTAATAGAAAATGTTCGTATCCATTTTTCTGAATCGCCGACAAATTCGTTTCGATTTCCTCAACTTTTGCCGAAACCGGTTCCGCATTCAATGTCTTGATCTCAACACTATTCCTCGTGATCGTCGCAACCTCACCATCGTTCAAATAAATCGCTCTCTTCGTATGCCCAACTAACGCCGAGGCATCTGAAGCCACTAAAGTCTCGTCGTGTCCAATCCCAATCACTAGCGGAGAGCCTAACCTCGCGACAACAATCTCCTCCGGATTTTTTCGAGAAATAACCGCAATCCCATAAGTCCCCTTAACTAATTTTAAAGCCTGAACGACTGCGTTCGTTAATGGATATCGTCCATCATGATAAAACGATTCAATTAATTTAGCTAGAACTTCCGAATCCGTCTCCGACTTGAATTCGGCGTTTTTAAGTTGCGCCTTTAATTCTTTATAATTCTCAATGATCCCATTATGAACTAAGAAAATATCTCCCGCCTGATGAGGATGCGCATTAGCCTCAGACGGCTCCCCATGCGTCGCCCATCTCGTATGGCCAATCCCAGCCTTATCATCACGTTTATTTTTTGCTAACCTTTCCTCAAGCTCAGAAATTTTCCCCTTCGCTTTAATCAAGGTATCTTTCCCCTCCTCATCCATTGTAATAATTCCAGCCGAGTCATATCCCCGATATTCCAACCGTTTTAATCCGCTAATCAAAAAATCTTGCGCATTCTTTCCCCCAACATATCCCACAATTCCGCACATATAAAACTTCTCCGTTTAACTATTCTTAGATTATATCATAAGACCCCATCTAAACCAGGGTTTTCAAAAAGTAGAATTTGTGATATAATTAATACTGTTCTGGTCCGGTAGCTCAGCTGGTTAGAGCACGAGCCTCTTAAGCTTGGTGTCGTGGGTTCGAGCCCCACCCGGATCACCATAGAAATAAAAGAAGTCCCAAAGGGACTTATTTTATTTCTATAATGTCTGGCGGGGCGAGAACCCGTAGGGTTCGGACGCCATAGGAGACGAGTGAATATCTAAAATTTATTTTAGATATTCCGAGGCGACGCCCGGCGTAGTCTTTTCGCTTTAGCGAAAAGACATGCCCCACCCGGATCACCAAATGAAAGAATTATTGAACCCGCCGAAAGGCGGTGTTTTTATTTGGCTGAGAGTAAGTGGCTTTTCTTAATGAGTTCAAATATTAGCCCGTTCGGTAAAGTCCCATCAAGCCAAATAGTGATCCAGTTGTTCTTATTCATGTGATAAGCCGGGAAGACATGGTCACTCGTTTCTACGAAGTCATAAGTCTGATTTTTATCGAACTTGAGATTAATAACGTCGATTGCTTTATCTTCTTTTAGTCCCAGACTCTTGCTGGATATAGTTGCTACTAATGCAAACCATTTCTTGTTATTGTCATGGCGGAAGACTGCGTAACCTGGATAGCGATCTGGCCATAAGAATTCTAGATTCGCTCCATATTCAGATTTAATATGTTTCACTACTATATTCGCTTGTCTTTTCTCGCTCATTATTATTCCACGTCAATACTTATCGAGATATTTCCATCATCTAGGCTTGGCAAATTGTTAATATGCCCAATTTTTGAGTAGCTATAACTTGTGTCGAATGATTCATAGAAGATTACGAGACAGTTATCACCAAATAACATTACGTCACCGGTTTCGATATGCTTCGGGCTATAAGTATTTGTTGGTAGAGATTCATTTAAATATACATATTTTTCATTGCCATTTAAGTCATTCATTGAAAGTTCTAGCGGTAATAGTTTTATTAAGGCTGAAGTCGTAGAGTTATTCTCTAAATCTATTCCAAGTTTCTTGTTGTTAATATTTATATAAACTTTATCCATAGTCATTTCCTCATTATCT
>JAFOHW010000039.1 GCA_017421685.1 Candidatus Saccharimonadota bacterium
ATCTTTATAAAGGTAATAATCTGCCGTAAAATCGCTAAAATGGAAATTATTTGTATCTAGCGCCGAAACCGAAGGCGCCACCCCCATAAATACTTGACAAAACATAAGAAGTATGCTAAAATTAACAATTAACCTTATTCTCTTCATGTCTTCATTATAGCACACGATAAAACTAGGAGTATGCTATAATATGCTTATGGATAATAATAAAATCATGATTGTCGGTACCGGGAATGTCGGTTCTAGCATCGCTTTCGCCCTGATGAACCAGCGTACTCCTGTAAACGAAATTATCCTAACCGACATTATCGTAAAAGACGCCGAAGGCGAAGCCATGGATCTCCGTGACGCACTTTCTGTTGCCCCTAGCTTCATAAAAATCCGAAACGGAACCTATAAAGATGCAAGAGATTGCGATGTTATTATAATTACTGCCGGAGCAAATCAAAAACCCGGCGAGACCAGAATGGATCTCTTAAAAAAGAATGTAAACATCTTAAAAGGAATGATTGAACAAATCATGGATTCTGGTTTTAACGGAATTTTCCTCGTTGTAACGAATCCAATGGATATTTTAACTTATTTTACTATGAAATTTTCTGGTCTTCCCGCCGAAAAAGTTATTGGCTCCGGAACCGTTTTAGATTCTGCGAGATTAAGAACTAGGGTCTCTGGATATCTGGATATTAATCCGAAATCAGTTCACGCCTACCAAATTGGAGAGCACGGCGACACCGAACTAACCGTTTGGTCTTCCGCCGATATAGGCGGACAAAAAGTCACTGAACTCCTTCCTAAGGAAACCCTAAACGAAATCTCAAATTTTGTCAAAAACGAAGCTTATGACATTATCGAGAAAAAAGGCGCAACATACTATGGAATTGCTAGTTGTGTAGTCGATATTTTAAACTGCATCCTAAATGACGAGATGCGCGTCCTTACCGTTTCGTCTTATGATAATTTCTCCGGAACCTCCTTCGGTTTTCCTTCTATCATTGGGCGAAAAGGAATCGTTCGCCGTATCGATATGAAGCTATCCGAAAAAGAAGGCATCGAACTCCAAAAGTCTATCAACGCCCTTAAAAAAGCTATCTCCTCAGTCAAAATCTAAGGTATTTTTCGAATGCGAAATAGCCTCAGGTAATGGTTCATGTATTTTAGCTAAGATTTTTCTACTGTAAAGATTGTAGATATAACATTAATTCGTCTTTCAAGAAATCATCTTCAATAACCTCAAGCTCTTCCAGGAACTTCGGGGCCTGTTTTTCAAGCCTCGCCCTACGGTATGCCTCATATTTTTCCATCTCCGACTCAGACAAAGACTCCGGAAAATTCCTACCCTTATAATGGAGCAGAAGCTCCGGTAGTCTTTCGTCAATAAAGTCAGGATGAAAATCCGCTAGTTTAGAAACATCCGCATTTCTGACCGCCGAAACTTTAATTCTATCAGCATCATTTAAGAACCCTTCATAAATAGCCCCTTCCGGCTCTAAAGCTTTTGGAAATTCCGGACGATTCTCATATTCACTCCTAACTCGCTCCGAAAACTCCGGATGCCTAAGTAAAACCTCTAGATTCTTCTTTATTATCTCTTCGTCTAGCCCAATTTTTTCCCAACCATCTTCCGCTTCTAAAACCGAAATCGGTGCTACCGCCGGACATTTATTAAGACAAAGCTCCTTTACAATCGGAAAAATGCTCTTCGGTTTCTCAGAGGAGACATCCATGGACGGGTGGCCGAGCTGGGGGGTCCCCCATGGAGCCTCAGCGACATGGGGGAAACTACGAGGACGGGACCCGTCCAGAATGTCTTCTTCTAGATTATACCGAAGATCAAAAACTAAAACATTCCCATTTCTCCCACTCGTCAACGGAAACGCCACCGTTGTCTTATTAAATTCCGACGCATACCTGCCAGAAGCATAAACGAACGGCTTTTTATCCTCCAAATTTACAATTTTCCTAACTTCATTTTTGCCACGAATTTTCAATAAGAAATCAAACAGTTTTGGTTGTTTTTCTCGAATCAATTTTGCAACCGAAATCGTTGCGAACACATCGCTCAAAGCATCATGAGCATGCTCATGTGAGACCCCATTTAATTTTGTAATTAGCTCTAGCCGATTTGTCGGCTTTCCGTTCTCCGTAAACGGCCAATTAATCCCTTCCGGGCGAAGCGCTCGCGTTAATCTAACGACATCCAGGATATCCCAACGGCTTCGTCCATCTTTCCACTCAAATTCATACGGATCGTAAAAATTCCGCCAAAAAACCGCCCGCATAAACTCGTCATCAAATCTCACCGTATTATACCCTACCGCAATCGTCTCAGGCGTAAAAATCTCCTCTGTAACATATTTACAAAACTCCGCCTCACTAATACCGTCCATTAATGTCGCCTGCGGAGTAATTTTTGTAACGTTAATCGCGAGCGGACTAGGTAAAGCATCATCCGTTATCTTCACCAAAACATTAACCGGCTCCCCAATCGGGTTTAAGTCCATATCCGTCCTCTGTCCCGCAAACTGCATAATCCGATCTTCTCGCGCCCTTAACCCCGATGTTTCTAAATCATAAAAGAAAAAAGTCTTACTCATATCTATATTCTATCATAAAAATACCTCAATAGAATCATCCCTTTTGAGATTTTGATTATTCTTTTACGAGACAGCGAATCGGAAAACCACGATTACTTCCCTGAGGAGGATAATCTATCGTAGCACTATCATTACTAAATTTTAAATGATAGGGCATGCTTTCTAGCGGATCGGTATCTGATGCTTGGTAATAACCAAACGTTCCCACTTGATAAGTCGTACTTCCATAATAGTACCCAGAATAATTTCCTGAAAACGGTTCAGCCGTCAATGAAGCTCCTGTGGTATAAATATTTTTTAATGCTGTAAACTCAGAAGACACCGGAACACGCCAACCTTTCGGGCAAATATCACGACCTTTATTATAATTCTGATTCCCACCCTCGCGTGCTCTACTTGAATAATATGAGTAACACGGACTATTGCTGACACAGGTTGTACTTCCGGAATTATAGACATGACTCGTCATAAGGTTGGTCGTCCAATTCGTACTTGAGTTCGGTAAAGTATAATCAACGGTCACATTAGAATCCTCCGAGGTAACCGTAGTCCCTCCAGCTAAGTTAAGGTTCTTTGTCATCCAGATATTGCCGTCTGACAGCTTAGCAATAGTGTAGTTTTGTTGGTCACGAGAGTCCTTTAAGATATATTGCGTATCTAAAGTCATAGAAGTTTCCACTTCTGTCTGCTGATCAGAGGTCAATGAGCCGAAATCTTGTAGATAAGTTAAATCATCTATAGTCACCGGAATGGAATTCGCTACTGCCGTAAAATTAATAATATTCGTATATTCACCTGAAGGTTGGTCCGTGGAGGCTTTAGCGCCAATCTTGAACTTGATGTTTATACCAGCATTAGAGTTAGTACTAATTAGTTCTTTAGGAGTTCCAGTATAGATAGGTAATCCTGAGTAGTTAGTCCAGTTAGTACCATTGTCTTGTGAGAAGGAATAGCCCCAAGTATTGTCAGTTGAATTAGACATATTAGCAAGACTAGAGTTAGTAGCTAGACTAGAAAAGGCGAAGGAACTATTGTCTTTATTAGTGATATTGGTGGTATTATAAGTTGGATTAGTATGAGTACCATTGCCTACTGTAGCAGATAGGACATAGCCAGTAGCATTATTAGTAGCAGTAGATACTGTGATGATGTTGCTATCAGCATTAGTACCAGGAGTTAGATTATAGATATGCAAATCAGAAGAGACAGCGACAGAGATAGAGCGATTGAAGGTAAAGGAGACTGGGACGTCTTCTTGGTAGGTTAGGGCGGAGGTGGGAGGAGAAAAGATAAACACAAAAAACATACTAATAACTAAGAGGTTGACACTAGTGATTATTCTTTTTTTAAACATTCGTTCAAATTTCCTGCTCTCATTATAACATAAGCTTCAAAAAAACAACATTTTTTAACAAAAAATCCCTCGGGCTAAAAATTCTAACCCGAGGGGACGGAATGGCTATCTGCGTCTATCTGTCGAAGAAGAGCGACGAAGCTCAGACGGTCGAAGTTCCGTAGCTCTACCGTAACCTCTTCCTCCCCTCTTCCGAGAAAGAGAAAGTTTCTCATATATCCAGCCCTCTTTAGCAAGCCTCGAAACCCAAGAGCAAAACTCGAGAAAAAACCAAAAGAGAACCACAGCCACAACGACAACCAATAGTCTGAGAGGAAGAATAATTTCCAACTCAGTGTTGACCGCGACGAACATAATCAAACCGAAGATAATCGAAAGGCACGAGATTCGTTCCTTTACCCTATCTTCACCGAGAATATCATAGACGTTCCCGTTGCAAAGCCTGAATCTCCTCACGTTCGTGACGACGACAATAACCGCCGCAATTAGGACAAAAATGCCCTGAAAAGACAGCCAAAACCAATTTAAAAGACCCATGATCCCCCCTTGTTATGAATCCGAAGATAAGTCCTACTTTTTCCGAGGTCGTCCTCTGAACGAATCAATTCCCATTCCTATGCAAAGGTAAAGAAAGATTCCGTCAATTGATAGCGTAAGTAACACTATAGCGACCGTCCCTAAATTTATCGGAAGATCATATATCGCCGGAGTCCAAGCATAGCGATTATAAATCGCCTCCCAAATCGGGCTGAGCATAAGAGTAAGGTCTAGAGCCATTACCCCTATCAGTCCAGCCAACCATACCGCCTTGACGACAGTAGACTCATCAGAGACCTGACCAACCAAGTACTCCAGACACATAGTCACGACCGTAATCAGAACGAGTAGAACAATGCTTAAAATTATCAGACCCATATTTCCCCCTTTATTCTCCATTTTCATGGGCTACTAGGCTTAAGCCTCTAGCATAATTATAACACGCTTAGGCAAAAATGTCAAAGTGGCTCAAGCTTTTTAAACCAAAAAACGCGCCCCCGGACAAGCCGGGGGCTAAAAAATCAGTAATCCTGGAAATCCTCCTCCTCTTCCTCCGAAGAATACACAGAGTAGGATTCAAAAGCCCAATTTGCCACCCCGTAAAACACCAGGAAAGCAAAAATGGAAACCAGACTAATGAACAGTCCCCCTCCTCTTGTAGCGGCCGACATCGGAGTCTCATAGAGCTCCGGCCGTTCAGCAAAATGCGACTGAACTGCCGCCAAAATGGGAGAAAAGCAAATTATAAAATCGAGGACCAGAGTCCCTAGTCCACCGGCCTTAACAGAAAGTCGCACCAGCTCATCCTCGTTTTTTGCGATGAGACTTCCCACCACGTACTCCATGTAAAGAGTAAAGACGACGACGACGATAGATGCAATGATTCCCAGAACAATACTGATAATACCCATTTCTTCCCCCTTTTTCGTTTATAGTCTATTCTTCAATGGGCAACCAGATTCCCTCTTTTGAGAGAATCTCTACATTCAATTATATCACACTTATGCTAAAATGTCAATATAGACACCATAAAACCAAAAAGTTGTCTCTAAACTACTCCTACTCGGAATTACTTTTAACCTTATCATAGTCTATTCCATAATAAGCATATTGTAGTCTCATATAGGCATCGTCTAATTTACTAGATAAACTAGCTAGCGGGTCTTTCTTCTCTTTTGCCATGATTATAAATTTTAGCGGTTTATTTTTTCCTCCACAAATCTCCATTGAATCCCCATAAGCTAATTCTCCTGGAACCGTAATTTCTCGAATCCCTCCAAGCTTCATTCCTTCTACGCCTTTATTCCATCCCTCAATCATCCCAACCGAAGCATCCAAAATCTTTGAGAACTCCTTCGGATTTTCATTATCATCAAATGAAGAATCAAAAACTGATTCATCCGCACACCATCCAACATAATATGCTAAATAATCCGAATCCCCCTCGCCTAGCTCCTTCCCTGACCCTTCCTTTAAATCTTTAGTCTGAACCCCTCCCTCGTTCGCCGAAGTCTCATTATAGGCCGCAATCTCCGACTTGTATTTTATGAACTCACCAAAATCATCTTTCGTCGCCTCAGAGAACTCGTCTTTTACTTTATTATAAGCCTCCTCGTATTCAGCAATTTTCTCCTCATCTACCTCAGTAGTCTCATCGGTCGTATTGGAACTTGATGCTGAATTCCCATTCAAAACAATCGCAATATAACTCGCGACCATCGAACCAACCATTAAAATCGCAATAATTATAATAAAAATTCGCTGTTTTACACTAGTCTTCAACTCTTTCTGATCCATAAGATAAACTCCACTTAATTACCTCTTAATTATACCACAAGATAACGCTCACAAAAAAAATCTAATCCATTTTAAGCCTCGTGAAATCTAAGCAAACTTAATTACAGAAGATTAAAAGTCTTTTTGTCTGCATAATGAGATTTAGACCAGATTTGTTTGTCGTAATTATTACAACTCAGCAACGAAAAAATATCCCCTAGCGAGCTTTAGCTCGCGAATAAGGATATTTTTTCTTGACCTGCGTTGTGATAATTACTAGACAAACAAGTCCCTGCAGATAAAAAGACTTTTAACCTTCTATGATCTAAGCCTCTTTCTTAGCTGGTCTCTGTAAAATTGAAACTTTCTTAAAGCTTCCCCCAGCTTTTTTAATCATCTGGACAGCAGTTTTCGAGGCAAACTGAGTCTCTAAATCAATCTTCTTAGTTAACTCACCTCTAGTAATAACTTTAACCTTAACGAAAGGCGACGAAATCAACTCCGCCTCAGCCATCTTATAATTGTCAACCTTCCCAGAAAGCTCATTTAACCTATCAGTGTAAACAACTTCAGCCTTAGAATGGAAAGATTTAAAACCTTTCAATTTTGGAACAGCTTGCATAATCGCTTGCTGTCCACCCATGAATCCTGCTGGCATCTTGCGATGACCAGTTCGAGACTTTTGACCTTTTGTTCCACGTCCAGCAGTTTTACCTTGTCCTGCCGAAATTCCGCGACCTTTACGAGTCGGACGTGTATTCTTTTCGACTACTAAATCATTATATTTCATTACTTAGTCTCCTTTTTCGCGGTAGATTTTTTCGCAACTGGCTTTTTCGCCTCAATCTTCGTTGAAGCTTTTTTCGTCTCGGCTTTTTTAGTTTCAGACTTCTTTGCTTCGGCCTTCTTTTCGCTAGCCTTCACAACCTTAGTTTCAACCTTTTCTTCAGTCACATTCGTCTTCTTCTCTCCGGTTTTCTTCGCTCCAACCCATTCATTCCTCGGAACCTGTTGGCGAAGCCCTTCAATTACCGCATAAGCAATATTGACTTTATTGGTCGAACCAAGAGATTTAGAAATCAAGTTTTTAACTCCGGTTAGACCCATAATTGAACGAACCGTTCCACCAGCAATAATACCAGTACCAGGCGCCGCCGGCTTCATTAAAACGTCTGCTCCAGTAACTTTCGTTCTAGTCTCGTGACAAATTGTTTCTCCGTCCATGTTGAACGTAATCATTGTCTTCTTCGCTTTCGAAGTCGCTTTCGCTACCGCTGTCGTAACATCATTACCCTTAGCAACTCCAACCCCAATTTTATTCTTGTGATTTCCAATCGCAACTAAAGCTTTAAATCGCATTCTACGACCTCCGGCAACCGTTCGCGAAACCCGATCTACAGAAATAGTTATTTCATCAAATTCTTTTGGCCCAGCATCGGCACGAACACGATCGCGACGATTTCGACGATCCATCCTCTTGCCCGAAATATCTCGCGTAACCTTTCTCGCAGCTGTCTCATCCGACATCTTTAAAGTACCGGACTTATTAATGACTCTCGCTACTTTTTTCTCAGCTTCTGGCATAGTTAAAACTCCAATCCTTCTCCGCGGACAGCCTCAGCTAGCGCCGACATACGCCCCGCATATAATTTAGCCCCCTGGTCAAAAACAACTTTCGAAATCTTTTTAGCTTTCGCCAATTTTGCAATCTCCTTGCCAATCTTCTCAGCTTTTTCCGTTTTCGTTCCAGTCATTTTAGCTCCAACCGTAGTTACATAAGCCAAGGTAACTTTCTTGTCATCGTCAATTAACTGAGCAGTAATATGTTGGTTCGAAAAATGAACCGAGAGACGCGGTCTTTCCGCCGTGCCATGGATTTTAGCACGTGTTCTTTTTGCTCTAAATACCTTATTCATTATTTCTTACCCGCCTTTCCAGCCTTTCGAAGAATTACTTCGTCGACATATTTTATACCTTTACCCTTATAAGGTTCGGGTTTCTTTAGGCTTCGGATTTCAGCGGCAACCTGACCGACTTTTTGTTTGTCGATCCCTGATACCGTAATCTCCATCTTATTTGTAGCTAACTGGACGCCCTCTGGAGCCTTATATTTCACAGGATGTGAAAATCCAAGCGCCATCTCAATTTCCTGTCCACCCCCTGAAAGACGGAAACCTACACCGTTAACTTCTAATTTTTTCTCATACCCCTTGGTTACGCCAACAACCGCATTATTAAGTAATGCACGCTGTAGACCATGCCAAGCACGAGATTTTGGCTCGTCATCCTCACGGGTAACCGTAGCCACAGTTCCATCGATAGTAACCTTAGTTTTAGGTTGTACCGGGACAATGAGCTGACCCTTCGGGCCCGCGACAGTAATTTCTTTGTCGCCGACC
>JAFOHW010000040.1 GCA_017421685.1 Candidatus Saccharimonadota bacterium
TCATGTTCTCCTCTGCTGGCTACAACGCCTCTTCCTTCACTCTAGACCTTTCTGACTGGAATACCTCTAGTGTGACAAGTATGGGACAAATGTTTATGTTCGCCGGCTACAACGCACCTTCTTTCGCTCTAGACCTTTCTGACTGGAATACCTCTAGTGTGACAAGTATGAACCAGATGTTCTCCTCTGCCGGCTACAGCGCCACCACCTGGTCCATTGGAGACCTTTCTTCCTGGAATACTTCTAGCGTAACAACTATGGCCAGCATGTTCTCCTCTGCCGGCTACAGCGCCACCACCTGGTCCATTGGAGACCTTTCTTCCTGGAATACTTCTAGCGTAACAACTATGGCCAGCATGTTCTACTCTGCCGGCTACAACGCACCTTCTTTCGCTCTAGACCTTTCTGACTGGAATACCTCTAGTGTAACAGATATGGGTTCTATGTTCCGATATGCCGGCTACAGCGCCACCACTTGGTCTATTGGCAACCTCTCCTCCTGGAATACCTCTAGTGTGACGAACATGTCTATTATGTTCGCCTATGCCGGCTACAGCGCCACCACTTGGTCTATTGGCAACCTCTCCTCCTGGAATACCTCTAGTGTGACAAGTATGAACCAGATGTTCTACTATGCCGGCTACAGTGCCACCGCTTGGTCTATTGGCAACCTCTCCTCCTGGGATACCTCTAGTGTGACAAGTATGGGCGGTATGTTTAACTATGCCGGCTACAGTGCATCTTCCTTCATTCTAGACCTCTCCTCCTGGAATACTTCCAATGTAACAGGTATGAGTAATATATTTCAATATGCTGGCAATAGTGCTACCACTTGGCGTATCACCATTCCAAAGACCAACAATGGAACAACTACCGGCTCAATTACTAACACTACCTCCAGATTTTATGGTAAAACCACTTCAGTTTATGGTACCCCGCGTTCAGGCAAATCCTTCACCCTCGCGAATTAAAGCTATTTTTGTAAGGAAATATAAAGATGGATAAAACCAGTATCCCAGCAAAGACACTCTATTGTATTAGCTATTATATAGCTAATATATAGCCCTCCCAAAAAAATGATTCTAACTAAATTCCAACAAAAAACAGCAAGGCCGTAGTTGTTTCATGTAGACTCCCTCGCAAAAAAAGGCTCCATGTCTTTCCATGGAACCTTAATGAAAACTAAATTTCGCTAAAAATCTTTATTTCTTCGCCTTTTCTTCCTTCTCAGCCTTCCTGCTCTCACGCCTTCGATTCATCCTATTCATCGCTTTAATAACCATAAAGATTACCCAAGCAATAATCAAGAATTGAACCACATTTTGAATGAAGTTACCATAAGCAATTACGGCTTCGTCTTGACCGCCAAAGAAATTCGGAATTCGAATCGCAAGTCCCGTAAAATCGACTCCCCCAGCGAGCAACCCAACAATTGGCATTACGATATCATTAACCAGGGAATTAACGATTGTGGTAAAAGCTCCCCCAACCGCGACACCTACCGCAAGATCAATCATCGATCCACGGTTAATGAATTCAATGAATTCTTCCTTTAATCCTTGTTTCTCTCTGAGCTTCGCAGCTTCCTCAGATTTTGCCATATAACTCCTTTCTTTATTTATTTGGTTTCTGAAAAATCGTTAAAACTATTATATAAATTTTCCAGACTATTGTAAGAAGACGACAGAGCCTCTTTTAGGGCCTCATTTTTCGTTAAATTCATTAAATCGCTCTCTTCAGACAAGAACATTGAAACTTCATAAGCCATCTTATGCGCATAAATCCGATCTAAAATCCCATTTATTTTCGCCTCAAACAGCTCCGACTCCAACCCGTCCTTTTCTAAAGTTATTTCATCTAAAATCTTTTGGTCAACTTTTTTTTCGTTATATTCATATACTTCGGTTAAGAACGTGGTCAAATCTTTATCTGTATTTGTTAAAACTCCTTTCAAAGAAGCGCTACTAGATCTTAAATCCGAAGATTTAACCTCAGGCTGATATTTATCGATAATTTCAGTAGTATTAGATAGATGTAATTTTAATGTAGTTGCTAAATTCTTTTCATCATCTTTTCCGCTCCCAAGTATCGAGCCAATGATAATAATTAGAATTAAAGCGACAACCCCGATTCCAATAGCCATAAATATTTTAGACGAGAACAATCCGCCCGCCCGACTTTTTTTAACCGGCCGATTTTCCGCCGAAATTTGATTTAAGTACTCTTGTTCATCCATATTAATCTCATTATATCATACACAGGCCTTTTGAAGACCATAAGCTCGGCCGAACGGCCTTGAGTGTGTCTTCAAAAGGTCTGTGTGTGATATATGATTTTGAATAAAATATAGCTTGAAGACCATAAACTCGGCCGAACGGGGAACTATGGTATAATGAAACTGATATGAATGACGCGAAAGAGGAAATCAAATCTCGGCTCGCGGTGGAGGATGTGGTTGGGCAATATGTCGAGCTGAAACGTGCTGGGCGGAATCTAAAAGGCCGTTCTCCTTGGGGCGTCGATAAGACTCCGAGCTTCATGGTTTCTCCCGAAAAGGGAATTTGGCATGATTTTTCCGCGAATAAAGGCGGGGATATTTTTACCTTTGTCATGGAAGTCGAAGGTATTGGCTTTAAGGAGGCTCTAGAAAAACTCGGCGCCATGGCCGGCGTAGATTTAACAAAGTATCGCGGAGGAGATGCAACCGTCTCAAAAAAGAAAGTCCGCGCAAAAGAGGCTCTCACTCTCGCAACAAAATACTACCAAGCTTGCCTTGTCCGAAACAAGCCTGTCTGCGAATATGTTTTTTACAAAAGAAATTTAAACCGAAAAACTGTTTCTGAATTTAAAATTGGCTACGCCCCAGGTAGCGGAAAAGCCCTAACGAATGTTTTAAAGAAGCGCGGTTACTCTGAAGCTGAACTAGAAACCGCCGGACTCTTAAATCGTTTTAAGGGCGACCTTTTTCGCGACCGTATGACTGTCCCATTTATCGATACGACTGGAAACGTTATTGGTTTTACTGCTCGAATTCTAAAAGATGGCGAACCGAAATATTTAAACACCCCCGAAACCCTCCTCTTTAATAAATCTAAATTCATCTTCGGTTTATATCAAGCCAAAGAATCAATTCGCCGAAACGGGTTCGTTGTTATCGTAGAAGGGAATATGGACGTGATTTCTTCTCACCAAGCCGGCGTAAAAGAGGCCGTTGCGACTTCTGGGACCGCCATGACTGAACAACATTTAAAAGCTCTTTCGAAGCTGACTAGTGACATTCGTCTTGCTTACGACGGAGACGAGGCCGGCATAAAAGCAACCGAACGCGCAATCATGATGGCCGGCGATCTTGGGATTGATTTAACCGTAATCTCCGACTACCATGGCGCGAAGGACCCCGACGAATTAATCCAAAAAGACCCGAAGCTCTGGCAAGACGCCGTAAATAAAAGTATCCCTGCAGTCGATTGGCTCCTAAACAAATATGAAGAAAACTTAGATCTTTCTTCTGCCCCAGGAAAAAGAAAATATTCCGATGTCGCCCTAAAGCTTTTAAGCTATATAAAAGACGAAGTTGAAAGAGCTAGCTACGAAGAAAAAGTCGCAAAAAAGCTTGAAGTCAGTATTGATATTCTTCGCGGAAAAAAGGAAAGACTCGATAAAAAACTCGAACAGGCTCCGAAGAAATTCCTCAAAAAACCAAAGACTGAATTTAAAAGCGACAAATTAAAAAGACTCGAAAATAGCCTCCTTGCCTTAAAAGTTTACGGTGGGATCACTAAAACGAAAATTCCTTTAGAAATCCCTGACGACGAAACTCGCCTTTCCGAGCTCGAGCTAATTTTCAATCGTGAACACGAAGAATTCAAAGATTCCGATTTTGAGCGCGAAGCGAAAGAACTCTTAGTTCATTACGACGCGGAGATGAAAAAAATAAAAATCAAAGAACTTCAAGAAAAATTAACAACTCTAGATGACGAAAGTGAAGAATATGAAAAACTCCTTCGCGAAATCAACGCTCTTCAAAAATAAACCGCCTACTCTTGTCAAAATTCTTAAAATAGATTATACTTATTACTAATGAGCGCTAAAAAAGATGATATTTTGAATGCGAAAGATTTAAATCTGGAAATCGACGAACCGCGTACGGATGATTTAGAGAACGAAGAGGAGTTGTCTGACGAAGAACTTGCAATTACGGCTGAAAACGTCGATTCTTTTGCGGACGATTCGGTCCGGCTTTATCTTCGCGAAATTGGAAAAATCCCGCTTTTAACCCCAGAAGAAGAGGCCGAACTCGCCCAAAAAATCGTAAAAGGCGATAAAAAAGCAAAGGACAAAATGGTTGAGTCGAACATGCGACTTGTCGTCTCGATTGCAAAACGCTATGGCGGTCGTGGTCTGGACTTTCTTGATTTAATTCAAGAGGGAAATACCGGACTTCTCCGTGCGGTTGAAAAGTTTGACCCTGATAAAGGTTTTAAATTCTCGACTTATGCGACTTGGTGGGTTCGACAGGCCATTACCCGTGCTATCGCCGACCAGGCTCGAACTATTCGTATCCCAGTCCATATGGTCGAAACCATTAATAAAGTTTTGAGGACGACAAGAAAACTAACTTCCGAATTAAATCGCGAACCAACCAACGAAGAAATCGCGAAGGCTCTTGATATGGAACCCGAGAAAATCGATTACGTTATGAGAATTAAACAGGATATCGCCTCTCTCGATGCTTCTGTCGGTCGCGAAGGAGACGACGAAGACTCTGTTCTTGGAGACTTTGTTGAAGATGAAGAACGCGATTCGCCCGAAGACTCCGCTGCGAACCAAATCCTAAAAGAACAACTTTCCGAAATTATCGCAACCCTAACCGATCGCGAACAAAAAATCATTCGCCTCCGTTTCGGTATCGGAGGGGGACGCCCGCATACTCTTGAAGAGGTTGGTAACGAATTTGACGTAACTCGCGAACGAATCCGCCAAATCGAAGCAAAAGCTCTCTCGAAACTCCGAAAAAACAAAGAAACTCGAAAACTACACGAATATTTAAAATAGGAGGCACATGAAAAAACGTTTATTTATCGGCTCAGCAATTCTCGTTAGTATTTTCATGGCGTTCGTCTCTGCCTCCGCCCCAATTTGTTCGGCGGCTCCTCTCCCCCTACCTAATTATACGGGATCTTCTGGCTCCTCTAGTTCTTCTGGTTCTGCTAGCACATCTTTGGGATTACCGAACTTCTTTAATAAACCAGTTGATGTTCTCGAATCCGCGACTAGAGTCGCCGCGGCTAAAGTCGCATGCCAAAGAGGTTCAGAGAAGGCCTGTGAACAATATCGAAACCTTATCCGTGCAGAAACCACTACTAAGAAACCTAGTAGCTCTTCATCCATAGGAGCTTCTTCTGGTGGCGGTGGCTCCGGCGACGGCGCTTCTAGTGGGGGCTCTGGTACTACTTCCAGCGGTGGCTCCGGTGCTACTACTTCCGGTGGCAACTCTACTCCTGCTACTTCCAGTGGCGGTACTAGTTCCATTAGCGATGACTCCTCTGACGCTTCAGGAACCACTACTGTCCCCATGACTGGTAACTGCGTTAATACTGCAATCCTCTTCGGAGGAGGTGAAGTTTGCGACGACGATAACGGCGATTCCATTTTCCAGCTCTTATACAACGTCGTAGACATTATGACTATCGGCGTCGGAATTCTCGGCGTCATCGGTATCACGATTGCCGGAATCCAATATCTAACCGCCGGCGGAAGCGAAGAAAAAACCAGAAAAGCGAAACGTCGAATTTTCGAAATCGTTATTGGTCTTGTTGCTTACGCCCTCTTCTATGCAATATTAAAATGGCTAAATATCAGCCCCCCGCCACCTTCAACTTAAGGACAAAACATGAAGCGCCTCATCATAGTCTATAATCCGAGCTCTTCAAGATATGAAGATGTTAAAAGGGAAGTCCTGGAAAAAACTAAAGACCTCAAAGGCTTCATGATTGGAAAATATGAAGTTGAAAAAACCGA
>JAFOHW010000041.1 GCA_017421685.1 Candidatus Saccharimonadota bacterium
AGCCATTAAAAGACCAGTATGTATAAGATGTGCCTGATATGATATGTCCTTCTGCGTCTGTATAAGAACCTATGTCTGGGGCGATGAAATTTTCGGCGGAGAGATTGGTGGGAGTATCTATATTGATGTCCTGGTTATCCATAATACCAAAACCGCCATTAGCGTCGAATTCTACAGTATAACCTCTACAGGTGTCGTCTATGGTTAATTGATAGACAATAGTATTGTTGTTTGAGAAAGTATATGTACCTGGACTCATGGAGTTAGCCATAGATACACCATAGTAGATAGGAAAGGTATCATCAATGTCTGTTTGGCTAGCAGTTTCTGATGTAGTCTTTAGATAGGTTTCAGTGCTAGTTAGTGGGGTAAAGACATCTGTGTCTTCATCAGCAGTTAGAGAATAGCCCCATTTGTTAGGAGTGCTAATTAGAGTAGAGGTTCCATCTACTGGAGAGAAGTATTGGCCTGAAGTATTATTAGAGCTATTACCATTTAGATATAAGTTCTCATCACTAGGACCAGAAATAGTGAGGTTATAACCAGCTCTACAGTTAGTGACAATGTTAATGTCTTCTGATTTGACTACGGCGTTAGTGTTACCACTATTGTTTGGGGCGATGTCTGTGGTGATACTAGAGGCAGTGGTGATGGAGGCGGAGTAGGCGAAAGTTGGAGTAGAGTAAAAGAAGAATGGGACTAAAAACATAGCAAAAACAGAGACAATAGCTCTGTTTACATTTTTGCTAAACGTTTTTATCATTGCACCTCTTTATATTACACCTCTTATGCTTATTTAAATTTTAGCATAAAAACTTTGAAAACACAACGATAAGTTTTAGATATTTTGTTTAGAATTTTGAGAAAATCTTTTTCAGGAGTCCGCCCGAAGATTTTCCGGGTTTTTTGGCTTTACTGGATTTTTTGGAAATCGGGGCGGAATATTGGTTTTCTTCTGCAGAGAGCATGGCTAGACCGACGGCGGTAGCGAATTCGGGTTTTTGGATTGATTCGGCGACACCGTCCAATCCTTTCGGAATACCGATTTTTACAGCGGATTCAAGAACTTTTTTCGCAAAGATTTCGATATCGCGCATCTTCGCGCCCCCACCAATTAGAACAATTCCCTCCGGAAGACGCTGGTCGTATTTCGCGAGTTTAAGTTTTTTTCTGACCTCGTTAAAAATTTCTTCAAGACGAGCCTTTACGACTTCTTCAACTTCTTTTCGATCAAAAGCCCTTTCGCCATGCTTCCCTACTTTTATTGCGGGACTCTTTTCAGTATCAAAATCGCCGGTAATGAAGCGGGTTTTTATTTCTTCAGCCAGCTCCGGTTCGATAGCAAGGACAATCGCAAGGTCATTTGTTATGTTGTTCGAGCCGATTGGGATAACCCCGACGTATTGCAAATCTCCTTCTTCGTAGATAGCGATTGAGGTAGTTGTCGCGCCAAAATCGACAACAGCGACACCGTTTTCCTTTTGGCGTTCTGTTAAGACGGCCTTTGCGCCGGCGACGACGCTTGGAATTAAACGCTCGGCTTTTACGTCAGCAGTCATGGTCGCGCGTTTTAGATTTTCACAGTTCGGAGATAATGCCGAAACTACGCAAGCACGCATTTCTAATCTTGCGCCAGACATCCCGAGAGGATCTTTAATTCCTCCTTGTCCATCTAACGCATACTCTAGCGGAATTACGTCTAGAACATCACGATTCGCGGGGATTCGTCCGGTCACAGCAACATCTTCGACACGGTTCAAGTCTTCATTATCAATTTCATGCTCAACGGCTCCGACAGCAATCATACCTTCGGTATGAGTAGAGATTACGGTAGAGCCATTTATGGATACGTAGGCCGAACGAACATCGTATCCGCCCATTCTCTCAGCATCTCCGAGCATACGGTCAATCGCTTCAGCAGGGCCAGTCAGATTCGCAGGAATGCCTTTCCTCATTCCGGCGGATTTTCCTTCGTTATAGCCAACGATAGCTACTTCCCCATTTTTATTAACCGTAGCAATGACGGCGCGGACATTCTCCGTCCCGACGTCTAAGCCTGTTACGAAACGTTTTTCGTTATCCATAAGCTTATTATAACATATCTATAATTAAAAATTATCTATTTTATTTTTTCTTTCGTCAGTAAAATCTCGTCATAATAAATTCAAAAATCTTAGGCGGGCCTCTCGCACGGGACAAACGCGCTTCGGCCCGTAAGATTTATGAATTTATTTGGAGATTTTACGAGACTTAAGATAAAACAAAATGGATTATTGTATTCAATCAGGTAAGGTCAGAATTTCATAACCGTCTTTTGTAACTAAAATAGTATGCTCGCAGTGGCAACCGATACTGCCGTCCTTCATTTTTACGCTCCAATTATCGTCCTTATCTACATAATTCGCGGGTTTTCCAAGACAAGACATCGGTTCAATGCAAATAGTATCGCCTTCTACGAGCTTGTATCCGTGGCCTTTTTTACCGTAATTTGGAACTTCAGGAGCTTCATGCATAGATTTCCCAATTCCGTGGCCAATGTAATTTTCGATTACGCCGAGATGCCCTTTTCTTAAGACATTTTCAACGGCATGACCAATATCGCCGATATGGGCGCCGGGTTTGACTTGTTCAATTCCCTCATAAAGAGACGACTCGGTAACTGAAATCATTTTTTTAACCGCCGGAGAACCTTTTTCGCCGACTATCATAGTAAAAGCCGAGTCGGTATAGTATCCTTTATAGCCAATAACGAGGTCGAAAGAAACCTTGTCGCCTTCCTCGAATGGTTCGTCTTTCGGAGCGCCATGGACAAGCTCATCATTAACGGAAATACAAATTGCGCCAGGAAATTTTTCCTCAAGAGAATCATAGGCAACTTCGGCGCCTCTTTTGATAATTTCCTTTCGGACCCAAGCGTCAGCCTCTTTTCCGGTCATACCGGGTTTAACATATTCCTTCAAATCGCGAAGTAGATTTCCGAGAATCTTTCCGCCTTCACGCATCGCCTTAATCTTTTCCTGTAGAGTTTTTTCGTCGGCAGTTTCCTTATTCACCATAGCTTTGCTCGATTTCTCCACCGTTTACATCTTCTGTCTGGATTTTTGCGTCCGGCTTAATTTTTTGGACTACTTCGACAAGACGATCGGTTACTTCTTCCACGGTTCCAAGGCCATCGACACGTTCAATCGGGATATTTTTTGATTCTAACAGAGGTAAAATTGAATAAATATTTTGTTCAAAAATCTCAAAACGTTTTTCGATGCTCTCCCTTTCTTTATCGTCATCACGTCCGCGTAAAGCTAGTCTTTCTAAGAGTTCTGCTTTTGGAACCTCAAGAATAATAGCGCCGTCAATTTTTTCCGGAATGTTATTAACCATCCATTCGGCTTGTTCTTTATTCCTAGGATAACCGTCTAAGATTACTTCAAAGCCTTCGGCTTCATCTTTTTCAATTTGTTTGTTCATGAGTTCAATGACTTTTTCATCTGGAATTAATTCCCCACGATCGACAATATCTTTAAAGTCGCCGGTCTGTCGAATAACTTCTCCGACCGAAAGCCAACGCCAACCGAAAATTTCGGAAAGAGCTTTGCCTTGGGTTCCTTTTCCTGAACCTGCTAATCCAAATAATATAATCATAAAAAATCTCCTTTAGGGTATTATACCACTAAAAAATCCCCTTTCGGGGGATTTTTTATTTAAGTCCTAACTTAATTCGTTCGGTTTTTTCAGCCTTACGGGTTTCGCGGATAATCGCCTTTATACGACGCTCACGTTTCGAAATAGGTTTAGAAAAACGCATTTGAGACTTCTTTAGAGGCATCATTCCGCTCTGAAGGACTTTACGGTTAAAGCGACGAATAATGTTCTCGTTCGCTTCTCCCTGATCTTTTCTTGTAACTTTTATTGCCATATTAGAGATTATTATACCACAGGTCAGTCTATCAGGCAAGAGTCTTGTTTTTTCTAGACAGGTAGTGTATAATATGTCTTAAGCTGGAATCGTAGCTCAGTTGGTTAGAGCGCTGCCCTGTCACGGCAGAGGTCGCGAGTTCGAGTCTCGTCGGTTCCGCCACATTCCTAGCGGAACGCACAAAAAAGTGAGACATCGTATTTCATATCGAGTCTCGTCGGTTCCGCCATTTTTGTTTCACAAAAACGGAAAAGAACGAGCCTCGGACCTTCGGTGCGAGTCTCGTCGAGCGAAGCTCGGACCTTCGGTGCGGTTCCGCCACTTCAAAAGCCCTTCGGGCTTTTTTCGTGTCAAAAAGCGAGACGTCGGACCTCCGCCTTCGGCTCCGGTACGAGTCTCGTCTAATATTTCCGGTCTCGTTTTTTACATTCCTGGAATCTTGAAGGTTCCGGGGTCAGTTGCTTGAGGAGTATAAACTTGGTCTTGCATTGCGGGTTGAGAACCGAGAGGTTCCGGGGTTGGTTCATTAGTGGGGCTTGCGGGTTGGATTGGATTTATTGCAGGAAGAGAATCTATTGGGGCTGGATCTTGGGCCGGAGTAGGGGTAGGTTCTGGAGCAGAAATAGGGTTCGGAGTAGGCGCTGGAACAGGGGTCGGGGTTTCTAAATTGATGTCTCCTGTC
>JAFOHW010000042.1 GCA_017421685.1 Candidatus Saccharimonadota bacterium
AATAATGTAAATATTAACTGTAATGTAGAAAGAATAGACGCATTAATTATTGCTAATGACAAAGTTAGAACCTGTTCTGATTCAAGCAATATTAACAATATTGAAAATTCAACCCAACTTAAAGTTAATGGCGCAATTATTTCTAATAACCTTGAAGCAAACCGTACCTATGGAGCTTCTACTGGCGCTAATTCTATTATCCCAGCCGAGATTATAAATTTTGATCCGACGTTATATAAATGGGGCGACATTACGAAAGCTGGCGATGATGATGACGACGAAACCGAAATAACCGACCCCGACTCTACCTTAGACGTAGTCTACATAAAAGAAACCGCTCCACGAACCTAACCGCTCCACGAACCTAAAAGTCAAAACCGGGACGGAACTCTCACATAGATATAGCTAAAATGCAAAACTTTTTACTTACTAAAAATTTCTCTAAACCATTTATCGACCGGCCCCGCCGTCATCAATACAACTAAATACCCCTCATCCCGATATCGCTTCAACTTCTCCGCCAATTCCTCGTTCGCTTCCCCAGGTTCCGCAACTTTTTGGTTCTCTAAATCTGAAATAAATTCCTCCGGCGTAATAACCGCAAGCTCCGGATTCTCCCGCGTGAGATACGTCGGAAGCCAAAAAATCTTATCTGCCCCTAAAAATGCATCTCTATATCCTTCTCTAACTTCGTGTTGCCTCGTATTTTGATGCGGTTGATAGACGACGACTATTCCTTTTTTACCGTTAATTTTCGCCTCATCCCGAACAACGCCCATCGTCGTCGCAATTTCTTCCGGATGATGCGCATAATCAGAATAAACTCCGTCTGAGATTTTTTCGAACCTCCTCCCGACCCCAGGAAACTCATTCAGAACCTTAATTATTTCCTTCTCGGAAATTTCTAATTCCATATCATTGACAATTTTTAAAATCGCCTTAACTGCCAGCCCGGCGTCTTTTCTTCTAATTTCCCCCGCCAAT
The DNA here is from genome assembly GCA_017421685.1 of Candidatus Saccharimonadota bacterium. Lineage (GTDB taxonomy): Bacteria > Patescibacteriota > Saccharimonadia > Saccharimonadales > Saccharimonadaceae > Nanosyncoccus. Next base: position 985 of record JAFOHW010000042.1, read on the forward strand.
TTAAATTCCGATTCACTAATTCCTTCTTTTATAACTTCCTGACTTTGCGACTCAAACTGTGAAAAAGCCTCTAAATATTCCTCTCTCGTCTTATAAATATCCGGATGGTCATAAGAAACCGACGGAATAACCGAAACCCAAGGATGATAGTACAAAAAGTTCCTATCATATTCATCAGCCTCATAAATAAAATACTTATCGCCTTTCTTATAAGCTCCGCTCGGCGCAAATCCCAACGTCGTTCCAACAATATAAGAAATCGGAAGCCCCAATTTTAAAGCTCCAAAAATAATCATCGCCGTTGTCGTGGTTTTTCCATGCGTTCCCGCAACCGCAACCATTTTTAATTTAAGTTCCGAGACCAAAAACGCTGTTAACTCATCCCGCTTCGTACACTTAATCCCAGAATCCTTCGCTAAGACTAATTCCGCATGGTCTTCAGGTAACGCCGAAGTATAAGCAAACCAATCGACTCCCTCCGCTAACTTACGTTTTAAAAATTCACCGTCTTGTTTACCGATAAAAACCTCAATCCCCGCTTCGATTAATTCGTCATAAATCGCCCCCTTTTCTAAGTCCGATCCAGAAACCGTAAATCCAGCCGACTTAGCCATTAAGGCTAACGGACCCATTCCAGTTCCAGATATCCCTGATATGTAAATATTCATGATATAATTATTATACAATGATTATTAATTCTGAACAAGAAATGCTAACTTTTGGCGAAGAGTTTGCTAGTAACCTCGAAACGAAAAAGTCTGTCGTTATTGAACTTATCGGCGATGTCGGAACTGGGAAAACAACTTTTACTCGCGGCCTCGCTAAAGGTCTCGATGTAAAAGAGAGCGTTACGAGTCCTAGTTTTACTATCTCAAAATCCTACGCTCTAAAAAACGGCGGAAATTTAATCCATTACGACTTTTATCGCCTTAGAGACCCTGGACTCATGGCCGACGACCTCGAAGAAAACCTAAAAAACCCGAAAAACATCATCGTTATCGAGTGGGGAGAATCAATCTCCTCTCTTCTCCCAAAATCCCATATAATTATTAATATCTCTAAAAATGATAATAATTCTCGTAATATTAAAATAACCGACAATCGTAGCAATACCTTTTCGGGGGCTTCCGCGACCAACGGGGAGCGGGGTGAACGACTGAGCCCCGTAACGACCGCCCCTTGGGACGCGGACGACCTCCGGTCGACGGGCGCGAAGGAGTGTCCCCCGAAAGGTATTGCTGGATTGTCGCTGTATTTAGATACCTCAACCCCAGAAACAATCCTAAAATTAAACGATAAAGAATATAAATACGTTTTTGCCAACGACCTAGCCGAAAAACTATTAAAGTTTATTCACGATAAATTGAAAGAGAATCATAAAGACTGGAAAGATATTGCCGAAATAACTTTCATGTCCGGGCCTGGCTCTTTTACTGGTCTTCGAATTGGCGCAACTATCGTAAATACTCTAGCTTCAGAATTGAATATTCCTCTCTACGACCACAAAGGGAATCAGAAAAAAATCATCGTCCCCGAATATGGACGAAACGCTAATATTTCAAAACCAAAGAAATAACTATTTTTTAACTTTCTCCTTTACAACGTCTCTCATTAAAATTGCAACGAAAATCGAAAATACAACAATTAACGCCCCCATTACTGTAGCCATAATAATATAACCTTTCGTCCCGTCAGGGCGAAAAATCGAAGTCTCTCCTAAAGGCGCAACATACATCGGATCCGAAGGATTAAAAGCGACTTGCGTCCCCATATCCTCTCCCGCAATTTTTGCCTCCATAACCGTTAAGCCCATCTCGTGTGTTTTAATTCTAAACACCGACTCAACCGAATCACGATCCGCATGATAAACTCGTATTATCGCATTATCTCCTTCTGAAACATTTATTCCCGCATACGCCAACTCTTCATCAAAAACCGCCGAATTTACTTCCCCGTTTTCATCAATCGTAATCTTTCCAGTTATCGGCCCATGGATTCCCCCCATATCTAAAACTAACTCATTCCCAAAATAAACAAAGGTGTCGTCATCCGCTGTAATCTCAAAACTCTCCTCTCCATTTAACCCAACCGTGAAAGGAAGCGCAAAACTCATCGTAAATAGATGGTTATGACCATCATGATTAACTTCGTCCCCTTCACTAAACTTAAACTCATCTACCGGGTAAAAATCATTGCTAGAATACGAAAACTCCGCTCCCCGATCCGCCTTATAATCTAACTTAATATTACCAATATATTCCTTGCTTTTCCCCTCAATCGGATTAAACCATCTCGCCATATCCGTAAGTCCTCGGTTCGAAACCAATTTTCCCCCCTTCGCAACCGGAAGATAGTCTTCTCCAAGATAATAATCAACCATTCCCTGCTCAATATCACGATTCGTATAATTACAGCTCGCCCACTCAAACTGCCTCGAATAAAGTTCGGAGCTAACCGCTATGTCATACAAATTAACACATTCATCTGATTTCTGATCAAAATAGGCGACCGGCAAACTAATACTCGCATCCTCATCTAAGCCCTTACTCGCCAAAACTGCTTCTGGCGTTTTTGAAATCGCTTCCTCTGAAATATCAGAAACCGACTTAGACAAGCCTAAAATCGAAAGAAAAATCATTAAAACCAACACCCCAAGTGCCGTATAAACATAAAGCTGAGTTTTCTTACGTTGCTTTTTCATTTCCTTACATCTTTAGTATAAGTTCTTTCCTGTTAAAAATCAAGTCTTCAAAACCTCTATTCTTCCACTGAAATCCCTAAATATTCATCAGATAAAGCGTCCTCCGAAAACGGGTCTTCATAAGAATCAATCGCCCGAACATCAACCTCAAGATTTTCCAAATATTCTTCTAAATCCCCAATCGTAATCTTCCCGGTCTTCGAAAAAGTATACTCCGGCTCTCCATCATCGTCTCCTTGATTCTCGTTTTCATCAGGCAAAAACCCTGGCCTCGACCGATCGAGATAAATATCTCCAGAATTATGATAAATCGCAAGCGAAACGCTAGTCGTCGTAATCGCAATTACAACCGAAATAATTCCGAGCAAAACTAAATTGCTTCCGTTTTTCCGCATCTTCCTCTTTGCTGAAATCCTTTTTATTTTCTCTAGCATCTAAAGTTTCCCCTTTAATTTATTCACAAGATTTATATGTCCAGAAATCAATCCTCGCATTTTTAAAACATCCTGTTCGACAACTTTTCTCTTCTTACGAACCTTAACTAACTGTTCATAAAAGTCCCCCGGCTCACTTTTACAGTCTATTCCAACTAGGTCCTCTAACTCCTGCTGATAAGCGATAAAATCATTCGAAAACAAAGTCCTCGTATCTGCAAAATTATTTTGGTTCTCAACTAATCCCGCATTAGAAAGATTATTCTCAACAACCCTAACATTTAAAGGTGTAATAAACTTAGACAAAATCGTCTCATAGTAGCCTCCGAGATAGACCCGCGCCTTCGCATCGGCTCTCTGAAGATTTTTCAAATTATCCTGAATCCCTGAACAACCCTCAACAATTTTCGCCTCTTGCTCCTTACTCACTGCACTGACCGGCAAAGCTTGACAAAAAAGCATAAGTGTGATAAAATAGAAAATTATCCGTTTTTTCATTACTCTCTAATTATAACACAAATCCAAAAAAGCTTAATCTCGCTTAAGCATAACCGTAAATGCCTCACTTGGGATATCGACTTTTCCAAATCTCTTCATCCGCGCCTTGCCTCGCTTCTGTTTTTCTAACAATTTCGCCTTTCTATCTCTATCTCCGGTATGAATTTTAACCGTAACATCTTTTCGGTATGCCCCAATCGTCTCTCTTGCAATAATTCTCGCCCCAATCGCAGCCTGAAGCGCAACCTCATAATTCTGTCTCGGAATTACTTCTTTTAATTTCTTCGTCACTTCACGCCCAATAGAATCCGCTTCGCTTCGATGCGCCATAACCGAAAGCGCATCTACCCTATTCCCCGCAACCAAAAAGTCCACTCTAACCAAATCTTCTGCTCGATAATCATCTATTTCATAATTAAACGACGCATACCCCGACGTCGCCGACTTTAGTTGATCATAGAAATCCGTCAATAAATTCGCCATCGGTGCCTCAAAATCAATAATCGCCCTCTCTTCAATATAAGATAAATTCGTCTGACGCCCCCGCTTTTCATTAATTAAGTTCAGAACATTCCCAATCATCGACTTCGGCAAAATAATTTCCCCCTTAACCCAAGGCTCTCGAATCTCAGAAATTTCCGAAGCATCTGGCAAATCCGACGCCGATTTTATTTCTAAAATTTCTCCATTATTCATCACGACCTCATAGTTCGTCGATGGATTTGTCACGATTAAATCTAACTTAAATTCTCGCTCTAATCTCTCCCGAATAATGTCCATATGAAGAAGCCCCAAAAATCCAATCCGAAGTCCAAACCCTAAAACTGGCGAATTTTCTGGTTCAAATCGAAGCGCAGAATCAGATAAACTTAATTTCTCAACCGCCTCCTTTAAATCCTTATACTGGTCGTTCGAAACCGGAAAAAACCCTGCATAAACAAACGGCAGAACATCTTTATACCCAGGTAACGGCTCCAGAGCTGGCGCTTTCGCAAGCGTAACCGTATCACCAACCTTCGCTTCCCTTGTTGTCTTCAAGTTCGTTACAATATACCCAATTTCCCCAGCTTTCAATGATTCACCTGGAGTCATTTTCGGCGTCAAAACTCCAACTTCCAACGCCAAACCCTTCGTCTCCGCCTCCATCATCTTAATTTCGGTATTCTTCAAAATCTCCCCCTGGAAAATCCGAACATATAAGACTACTCCCCTATAATCATCGAAATATGAGTCAAATATCAATGCTTTAGTAGAAGAATCCGTCTTAGACCCACTATCCAATAAGTTCGGAGCCGGCCCTTCGTTTATTACTGCGTCCAATATTTTATCAACATTAAACCCAGTTTTTCCCGAAACTTCAATTATTTGTTCTCTAGGGCATCCAAGCAAATTCATGATCTGAGCCGAAACCGATTCAACATCCGCCGCCGGAAGATCAACCTTATTAATTACCGGAATAATTGTCAAATCTTGTTCTAGCGCTAAATAAACATTTGCCAAAGTCTGCGCCTGAATCCCTTGAGTCGCATCAACAACCAGGACTGCACTTTCTACCGCCTGTAGCGATCGCGAAACTTCATACGAAAAATCCACATGCCCCGGTGTATCTATTAAATTTAAGACATGTCCCTTCCAAGACATTGTCACCGGCGCTAATTTAATCGTAATCCCCTTTTCTCGTTCTAATTCCATTGAATCTAAAAGCTGAGACTTCATTTCTCGCTTCGAGACTGTCCCCGTAAGCTCCATCATCCTATCCGCAATCGTCGATTTCCCATGATCAATATGCGCGATAATACAAAAATTCCGAATCTTTTCCATGAATTTTTTCTAAATTCCCTTCATCGTCAGAGATAACTTCCCATGGTCAATTGCAATCAATCGTACCTTAACTTTGTCTCCGACATGTAAAACTTCCTCAACCGACTTTAATCTTTTATCACTAATCTGCGAAATATGAAGCATTCCATCAATCCCAGGCAATATATTCACAAACGCCCCGAAATCCTTAATCGATACGACCGTTCCATTATAAACCTTTCCAACTTCCGGCTCCTCAACTAGACCCTTAATCCAATCTAACGCTTTTTGAATCTTTTCAGGATCATTGCCGGAAACCGTAACTAGACCTGAATCCTCAATATCAACCTCTGCTCCAGTTTCACTCGTAATCTTATTAATCATTTCGCCACCCTTACCAATCACAGCACCAATCTTATCAGGATTAATCATCAATTTCTCAATTCTCGGCGCATATTCCGAAATTTTTGCTCTTGGTTCCGGAATCACCGAAACAATATGTTCCAAAATAAACATCCTGCCAGTATGACTTTGTTTTAAAGCTTTCTCCATAATTTCTACTGGTAATCCATGAACCTTCATATCCATCTGTAAAGCCGTAATCCCTTCCGAAGTCCCCGTAACCTTAAAATCCATATCTCCTGCAAAATCTTCTGCATCCATTAAATCAGTTAAGACATACGCCTTATCAATGTCTGATGCTTCAATCGGCTCTCCCTTCGGAACATCAACCATTAGCCCCATCGCAACCCCAGAAACCGGTCGCTTCAAAGGAACCCCAGCGTCCATCAACGCCATACAAGACGAACAAGTCGCCGCCATCGAAGTCGAACCATTCTGTGACATTATTTCTGTAACCGAGCGAATTGTATATGGAAAATCTTCCTCCGAAGGCAAAACCGGGATTAATGCTCGTTCAGCTAAATATCCGTGACCAATCTCTCGTCGCCCCGGAGAACCAATTCTTCCCGGTTCCCCTACCGTATACGGAGGCGCATTATAGTGATGCATATAACGTCGCCTTCCTCCAGTAATTTCCATCGTATCAACCTCTTGTGCATAAGACAAAGGCGCAAGCGTTACAATATTCATCGCCTGAGTAACTCCCCTAGTAAACAACGACGAACCATGAGTTCTTGGCAAAATCGAAACTTGCGAAGATAATGGTCTAATCTCGTCAAGTTTTCGTCCATCCGGACGTACTCCTTCTTCGATAATACCCCTTCTGACCTCCTTAAATAATGCCATCTCAAACGCCTGGTCATAAACATCCCGAAGATTCTCATCGTACCATTCAACTTTCTCGTTGTCCGTCTCGCCCTGGCCATGTTTTAGAGCCATCTCATCATGCATCGCATATTTAATGTCATCTAAAATCTGCGCCCGCTCCATTACATTTCCGCGCACCTTCGAGCCGAACTTCCCCGAAGTCCAATCCTCAACTTCCTTTATTACCGCCTCATCCGGTAAAACTAGCTCATATTCTTGCGCCGTCGCGTTAACTTGCTTCGCTAATTCTCTCTGTAAATCTAAAACTGGCTGAACTTCAGAAACCGCCCAACGCATCGCCTCTATTACCGTCTCTTCCGGAACTTCTTTCATTCCAGCCTCAACCATCATAACCTTACCGTCTTTACAAGCGACAACTAAGTCCATCGGCGAAGCATCTCGCTCCTCTGGACTTAAGAATCCTCTAAACTCGCCCGAAACCTGTCCAATACGAATCCCTGCAACCGGCCCATCAAACGGCACACCCGCATTCATCAGTGCCGAAGAAGCCGCAATCATCGCGACACAATCCGGACGAAACGCCGGATCCATCGAAAGTACCGTACAAACAACCTGAACTTCCTGACGATATCCTTTCGGGAACAAAGGTCGAATTGGTCGATCAATCAATCGCCCAACTAAAACCGCCTCATCCGAAGGCTTCCCCTCACGTTTTATGAATTTCGACCCACTAATCTTTCCCGAAGCATAGAACTTCTCTTCATAACTAATCGAAAGAGGAAAATAATCCAAAACAACCGGCTTCGTCCCAACAACAACCGACCCTAAAACTACTGTGTCTCCGTAAGTTACCAAAACCGACGAAGTCGAACGAAAACCGACTCTATTAACTTCTAGAGTCAACTCTCTCCCTAACCATTCTGTCGAGACCTTGATGGTCTTTTTTCCGCTAGGGTTTATAATGTCCATAAAAATTATCCTTTCTCGGGAAAACTTCAGGTATGAGCCCCGTCTCATATCTGCCGTCTTCCCATTGTTAATTTACTATATCTATTATACCATATTTAGCAAAAAACAAAACTAAGCATTGACATTTTAGCACAAGTATGATATAATAGGAGCATGGGCATGTTTTGCCTACTTTTATTGTTTTTTGTCCTACAAAAAAGAGATAGGAGAAAAATGGACTTTAAAATGGTCAAATACGAAGACGTTGTCTTTGAAGAAAGAGTCAGGGACTTCTTCGGAATGTGTGTCATCATCGGACTCCTCTTCCCGGAAAACCCCAATTTTGACATCCTAGGAAAGATCTGGGCCTCTGTAAAGAAGCCCATCGCCGACTCTGAAGGTCTCGGGGTTTCCGTTACCGGATTGTTCCGCATGGAGCCTCTTCGCAGAATCCAGACTCACCTCAAAGACAGATACGATTCTGTCCTCGTAACCCCTGAAGGGTTCAATCCAGACGACAAGGTTATCTACTCGTCGTTCTACCTGAACTGCGCGGACAAAATCGGAGAAGATCTGGTAAGGTATAATGTCCAATTTAAGGACACTTTCTACCTCCAGATGTTAATTTTCAAAGAGACGCTCCACAAGTTTCTGGATGACCCAGACGATGGTTACAAGGCTTATTGCGATTACGTCATTAGTTGCGAAACTGTTGACGATATCGATAAGGCCATTTGCGAGGAGATTTTGAATCGTTTCCTCGCAAAGCAAGGTCTCCGCACCGAAGAGACTGAAGCCGTCGAAGAGGCCAAACAGAGAGCCCTGAAAAACCAGCGCCAGCGTCAACGCCAGCGCCGAAACAACAGGGACCGTCCCAGGAAAAACGACCTATAGTAAGTTGACCAATCAGAAACCCGCCGAATTTCGGCGGGTTTCCCTATTCTTAGCTAATTTATTTCCTAAGTCCAAGTTTCGAAATTGTCTTCTTGTATAGCTCAAAATCAGTCTTTTCAAGGTATTTCAGCAACTTCTTTCGCTTTCCTACCATCTGGATTAAACCTCTTTTGGCCATAAAGTCATGTTTATTCTTCTTCACGTGCTCAGTAACTTCCTTAATGCGCTCCGTGAGAATCGAAACTTGTACTTCAGGAGAACCAACGTCGTTCTTATTTCGAGCAACGCGGGCAATAGCCTTGTCTTTATTCTCTTTTGTTATCATGCGCCTAATTATAGCATAAAATCTCCAATCTGTGAACCCCCTAAGAAGCCCAGAATCTTTCGAAGCCAATTTGCTTTTTCTTTCCCCTCATAGTAACATTTTACTAATTATGGAAAATCAATCATTAAAAAACAATCCATCAGAAAACCAAATCATCCTCATCGATAAACCCGCCGGAATCTCCAGCTTCGGCGTCGTCGCAAAAGTTCGCAGAAAATTAAAAGAAGAGTTTGACCATAAAGTGAAGGTCGGTCATACCGGAACTCTCGATCCTTTTGCGACTGGACTTTTAATTTTATTGACTGGAAAAATGACCAAAAAATCCAATGAATTCCTGAAACTCGATAAAGTTTACGAAGCAACTTTGAAACTCGGATTTACTTCTACAACCGGCGACCCAGAAGGGGAAATTACAAAATACACAACAACAAAAACCGAAAATCAGCCTCCGCAGTTAGAGGACATAGAATCTGTGATTAATTCATTCCTCGGCAAAATCGAACAAACTCCCCCAAAATTCTCTGCCATAAAAATCAACGGAAAACGTGCTTATAAACTAGCCAGAGAAAATAAAGATTTTGAGATTCCAAGCCGAACCATCGAAATCTACGATATCGAAATTCTAGACTATAACTATCCCGAGCTAAAAATCAGAACCCATGTCTCTTCCGGAACTTATATCCGAACCCTCGCCGAAGACATCGGTAAAAAACTTAGTACCGGCGCCTACCTAACTTCTCTTCGTCGCCTAAAAATCGGTGACTATGACCTAAAAAACGCCGAAAAGCTAGTGCAATAAGTTAATCGGGTTTTTCTTAAGTCTCGTGAAATCTCCAAATAAATTTAAAAATTCTTACGAACCGAAGCATGTCCGCCCCATGCGGAGGGTCCGACTAAGATTTTTAAATTTATTCTGCCGAGATTTTACAATAAACTTAAGAAAAATTTGATTAGCTTATTATTATAATGTTTCTCTTGTGTTATAATAAACTTATGTTAGTCTACGCCTCAAAACTCATCGGCGCTAGAATCTTAAGCGTCCAAGCTAGCGGACCCATCGCCGAAATTTCCGAACCCATAGTCGACCCCGATACTTTAAAAATCATCGCCTTTAGAGTCTCCGGCCCTCTTATCAATAGAACCGGAAATAATATTCTCGACGTTTCCAGTATTCGCGAATATTCTACTTTCGGAATTGTTATTGACGACATCGATGAACTAGTCGGAGAAGAAGATGTTATAAGAATCTCAAAAATCTTAGCCTTAAATTTTGCTCTCCCCGGTCTAAAGGTCGAGACGAAAAAAGGCTCAAAACTTGGAAAAGTCTCTGATTTTACCGTAACTTCCGAAGATTTTACTGTTCAACAACTAGTAGTAAAACGCCCAACCCTTAAAGCTCTCCTCGATCCCGAACTTATTATCCCAAGAAAAGAGATCGTCGAAATTACCGACTATAAGATTATCGTAAAAGATGAGGAAAAAGTCATTAAGGCTCGCGCCGAAAAAGAAGACTTTATCCCGAATTTCGTTAATCCTTTCCGAAACAAAGAACCAGGTTTTGCGCCAGCTGATACGAAAACCCCTGACGAACAAGGTAACTAATTAGCTTCTCATCCGAATATTTTGCTCGCTTTTTTGCGATAATTTTTAAAATCTCCTCTTCTTCATTTCTCCCTCCTAAAACCTGCTCGATAATTTCCTCTGAAATCCCCTTCTTAAAAAGCTCCATTTTTAATCGTTTCTGCGAAATTCCTTTTTTTACGAACCGATTTTGAACGTAATACTCCGCAAACTTAAAATCATCAACATACCCTCGCTCTACTAATCTCTCTATAATTAACTCGCTGAAATCATATTTCGGTTTTTCTTTCAATTTTAAAATCCGCTTTTCTAATCTTTTCGCATTTATTTCTTCCCCTCTCGCAACCATTTCCGTAACTTCTCGCTCTAACTTCCATTCTTGTTTTTTGTCTTCCGCCTCCCCTCTCGCCTGTCTACGTTTCAGATAATCTTTCAATTCCTGAATACTCCTTGGCCTAATCAAAACCCATTCTAACGCTCGTTGATACGCTTTTCCGAATTCGCTCGCTTCCTTAAAATCCTCCAACTCATCATTATTAATGATTCTTCCAACCTTAATCCCTAAATCAACAACTTGCGCAATATCTAACGAAAAAGAATATTTATCGTTTACGAAAATATTAACTCTATTCTCGTTCCGAACCGCCTGTCGAATATCAGTAATTTTTAGCTGAGCGCTTTTCGAATCTGAAATCTCATCACTAAGTTTATAAATTTCCATTTTGTCTCAACCATTCCTCGAGCGCTAAAAACGTCAATTTATCTTTCTTTAAAGGCTTTTTTGCATACTTCTCCCGAAACTCCGTCATTTCATCATATTTAACCCACTTAACCTCAGAAACTTCTTTATCATTAAACTTAAAATCATTACCTTTTCTCGTCCAGTCAACTGCATAAATCCACGCAAAACGATTTTTATTAAATGGTCGCATGGTCACAAAATTTAGTTCAGAAGCAGTAACTTTAACTCCAATTTCCTCCTGAAGTTCTCTGGTCGAAGCTTCAATTAAACTCTCTCCAAGATTGATGTGTCCCCCCGCCGAAATATCATAATCCCCAGGATATCTACTTACGCCTTCAGAACGTCTCTGCCACAAAAACTCTAATCCGTCCTTTCCGCGCCTGTATAAGAAAACGACGACAACCCCAACAATCTCAACATCGTCTCCTTGTGGATTGTCTCTTGAGGATTTCCAGCCCGAACCAGGAATCGGCTCTCCATTTTTATAATAGAGTTGCCAAAACTCATTCGTATGCATTATTCTTCCGCCTTAGCTTTTTCTCTAACTTTAGCTTCAATCTCTGCCATCAACTCTGGCTTCTCACGGAATAATCTTTTAACCGCTTCTCGCCCTTGGCCTAAAGTCTCACCATTATATTTAATAAACGCTCCGGCCTTATCGAGAATTCCATACGAAACCCCAAGATCTAAAACGTCTCCCGGCTTTGAAATCCCTTCATTATACATAATGTCGAACTCCGCTGTCCTAAACGGCGCCGCAACTTTATTTTTCACAACTTTAACTTTTGTTCTATTTCCGGCAATATTATCGCCATCCTTAATCTGGCCAATTCGTCTAATATCGACCCGAACCGAAGCATAAAACTTCAGAGCATTCCCGCCCGTCGTCGTTTCCGGATTTCCAAACATAACCCCAATTTTCATTCGAATTTGATTAATGAAAATAACCGTCGCCTTAGACTTCGAAATAATTGCCGTTAATTTCCTCATCGCCTGCGACATTAAACGAGCCTGAAGACCCATCTGAGCATCACCCATGTCTCCGTCAATTTCCGCTTGCGGAACTAACGCAGCGACCGAGTCGACAACAATTAAATCAACCGCATTCGATCGAACTAGTGTCTCACAGATTTCTAAAGCCTGCTCCCCATTATCCGGTTGAGAAATCAATAAATTCGCCGTATCAACTCCAATTTTCTTCGCATAAGCCGGATCTAAAGCATGCTCCGCGTCAATAAATGCCGCCTGCCCGCCTTGTTTCTGAATCTCTGCAATCGCGTGTAATGCTAAAGTCGTTTTTCCCGAAGATTCTGGCCCATAAATCTCAATAATTCTGCCCTTAGGATAACCGCCTCCTAATGCTAAATCTAACGAAAGCGACCCTGAAGAAAGTAGCTCAACATCCATTTTCGGAGTCTCGCCCAACTTCATGATCGAACCATCTCCGAATTGTTTTGTAATCTGCGAAATCGCGAGCTTCAGCGCCTCACTCTTCCCATCCGACCCTTTATCATTTTTCTTTTCAGCCACCGCATCCTTTTTTCCCATAATAGTATTACCTTTCTTTACTTATTATATATTATATCGTAAAATGGAAACAGAGTTGATTTTTACACTTGTGTATGGTAGAATCAATTTGGGTTTTGTTAATTGCTCTTCTTACGAGGAGCAATTTTCAGTTTAATCGTCACTTTTATATTTTCGACTTCAACTTCCATAACCCTCCTTTCTCCTTACCACGTTTTTAAAACTTCACCAACCCCATTTCCTGCGCCTCTTGTAACATACTAGAAAAAAATTTTCAACTATTTTTTAATACTTATGCTTATTATAACTAAATTTATCTTTTTACAATTTAAAAATGATTTAAAATTTTAACACGTATATTTCTGACGCAACCGAGAAAGTTGTCCTTTTGGACAATCTTTCTCGGTTTGCCAGCGTATGACGTGCTTAAAATTTTAAGTCTTATTGTAAAAAGGTAAATTTAGTTACAATCTGATATAATGTATATATGAGAGTAAACGAAAACATCCTAATTTCTAGTTTAACTACCATGCGTCTCGGTGGACCAGCTAGGTATGTCTTAGAAGTTGAAACCCCCGAAGAAGTTTCCGATGCCTACGGCTTTGCTGAACAGTTCAATCTTCCGACATTTCCCCTCGGTTATGGTGCTAATACTATCGGCCACGACGAAGGTTTTGAGGGCGTAATCATCATAAATCGCATGGGCGGAATCACAGAAGAAAAAATTGGTGATGAAACCGTTCTAAAAATCATGGGGGGAGAATACTGGGATAACGTCGTTGAATACGCTTGTAATAAAAATCTAACCGGAATCGAAGCTTTAAGCAAAATCCCTGGCCTAACCGGTTCCGCTCCAATCCAAAACATCGGAGCCTACGGCCAAGAAATCGCCGACACCTTAGAATCGGTCTACGTTTACGATACTGTAACGAAAACTTTCAAAACTTTAAAAAACGAAGAACTGAAATTTTCTTATCGAAAAAGTATTTTAAATACAACTGAAAAAAATCGATATTTCGTCATTTCTATTACTTTAAAACTTCACGAAGGAGAAATGGCTCGTCCTTTCTATAATTCCGTCGAAAAATTCATCGAAGAAAACCATTGGGTAGACTTCAGCCCTAAAGGAATTCGCGAAATCGTTAGCAGAATTCGCGCCGATAAACTTCCAGACCCAATCGAAAAAGCTAGCTCCGGCTCCTTCTTCAAGAACGTTTATCTAGATAAAACCTCCGCCGAAGCTGCCGAAGAAAAAGGTATTCCAGTCTACCACGGTAAAGACGGTGATAAGATTAACTCCGGCTGGCTAATTGGACAATGTGGCTTTTCCGGAAAGCTCCTTCATGGTATGCGCGTAAACGAAAAAGCTAATCTTGTTTTAATTAACGAATCCGCAACCGGCTACGACGACTTAGCAAAAGCTAGAAGCGAAATCGTCGGAAAAGTCTATGATAAATTCGGTTTTTGGCTCGAACAAGAACCTGTAGAAATTATTAATCCAAAAAAATAAAAGGCCAAAACATGAAAGTATTAAATGGTTCCGAACTTGCCAGTTTTATAAAAGAACGTCAAGCTCATGAAGTCAGAAGTTTTAAAAAGAAGCCAAAGCTCCTAATTATTCGCGACAGCGATAATCCCGTAATTTTAAAATATGTAAACCTAAAAATCCACTACGGCGAAGATATTGGCATCGAAGTCGAAGATTTTTGTGCAAAAAATTCCGAAGAAATAAAAGAAAAAATCCTTGCCTCTAATGAAGATGAAAATATTTCCGGCATAATCATCCAGCTCCCAATCCTCGAAAAAGAAAAAACCGACGAACTCTGCGACTTAATAAAGCCCGAAAAAGATGTTGACGGACTCGGAGAAAACGCAAATTTCGACTCCGCGACCGCAACAGCAATAAACTGGCTTCTCGCCGGCTACGACATAAAATTAGATCATAAAAAAATCGCCATTGTTGGTCGCGGGAAACTCGTCGGCGCTCCATTATTTAGGATGTTTAAAAACTCCGACCTCAATGTCGACCTCTTCCACCGTGGCGACGACTTGACAAAGCTTAAGCAATATGATATAATCATAACAGCTACCGGTGTACCCGGTCTAATTTCTAATTCTCTCATAAAACCAGGAGCTTCCGTTGTCGACGCCGGAACTTCTAGCGAAAACGGAATCATAAAAGGCGACCTCGCCGAAGAGGTCTACGCCCGCTCCGACCTCTCCGCTATTACCCCCAAAATCGG
>JAFOHW010000043.1 GCA_017421685.1 Candidatus Saccharimonadota bacterium
CCAGAGGATTTCGAGGACGGCGGATTTAAAACCGACTTTTTTAGAGGTCAAAATCGGGAATTCTTTCTCGAGGTCAAATTTTAGGATTTCATGGGGCAAACGGAGGGTTTTTGCCTCGGAGGAGGCTTGGGCGGTATGGTCTGGAATAACAGAGGAGCTCGAGTTTTTTACGTCTTTTTTATAGTTTACGATTTTTTCGCCATGCTCTAAGATTCGGTAGCACAAATCAATATATTGCTCGTCGAAGCTATTCATAGACCTCCTTTCGGATAATTATAGCACGTTTTAGATAGAAAAAACATTGATATTTAAGGGGTAATATGGGGTTAATATTGACATTTAAGCTTAAGTGTGATATAATGTAAGTATAATAAATTGGTCATAAATGGGAGTTTAAAATGGCGAAGCGCCTTTTTTTGTTACTATTTTCAGGACTTTTAGGGGTTATTGTTACTCCAGGCTTTTTGTTGGCTGGACCTACAGAGGTCAAGTCATCTGATTTTCCAGCTACTCAATCTGTTACGGTAGTTGAGGAAAGTAAGGAAGAAAAGACTACAGATGAAGAGAAAGATGATGAATCTGAGGCTAAAGAGGAGGATTCTGAGGAAAAAACTATCTCTGATAATACTCAGGCGGTCTCTACGACTAACAGAGAGAATAATACGGCTTCTGTTTCTTCTGCCCCTGTTCGTGAGGAGCCGGCCCCTGTTTATGTTGCGCCAGCGGATAGTATTACGATTGCGGGGCGTACTCTTAGGATAGTTGATGTTTCGGATACAGCGGTCGACTCTGGGGATCATGTAAATAAATATGGTAATAATTTTCTCTATGGTCATAATTCTTCGGCAGTGTTTGGGAATTTAGTTAGTATGGGGGTAGGAAGCACGTTTTCGATTACTTATGGGGGAGTTACGACAAATTATCAGGTTTCTAAGGTCACGATTTTCGAGAAAGATGTTGCTTCGGGTAAGTTACAGTTAAATGGCTCGGGAAACTACATGCGAGCGGTTTCGAATGGTAAGAGCGATGGGGTTAAACACGATTTTGCGATTATGACTTGTTACGGAACCTCTTATGGGAACGGGGATGCGTCGCATCGATTAGTTTTGTTCGCGGATGAGATATAGGCTCTTAGTCTTTATTCTGAGATTCTTATAAAATGGTTAATTAAAACAGTTACGCTCCGAAAAGGTGTTGAAATTTTGATTGGGGTGTGATAGGGTAGGTGCGGGTTGGCTTTGGCGGGAAGTGGGATTTGGCTATCCACAGCGGGAACTTTGGTTCGTGCGGGTGTGGAGCTTCATGGAACGGATATTCTAGGTATGCTAGAGGCTCAGAAAGGATTCTGAAGATGGCGATACATTTTTCAATATGGAGAATCAATGTCGACGTAACTCTATCTATAAAGAGAAGAAGCCAGAGAAAAAACTAATCCGCTGATAGCGGATTAGTCTAACCCATTGGGGCTAGTTTCTAGAGCTAGCTCCTTATATTCTTATTATAGCATTATCGTTATTGATGTCAAGAGATTTTTGGTGGAGCGTATGAGATTACAGAGTAATCTCAGGCCGCTCCTAAAAAACAAAAAATAAATCATAAATGATTTATTTTCCGTTTTTGGTGGAGCGTATGAGATTCAAACTCATGACCTCTACTATGCCATAGTAGCGCTCTAATCAGCTGAGCTAACGCCCCGTGTTTTTATTTTAGCATATTTTGTGTTAATATAAAAGTATGAAAGTTTATAATCCTGCATTATTACCATATTGGCGTCTATCGTAGTTTTTGTTGTTAATTTTAGAAAGGATTTTTATGAAGACAATTTTAACGGGGATTAGGTCAAATTCTGGCTTAACGCTAGGGAATTATCTTGGGGCGCTTTTGCCGATGGTACGACTTGCGAACAAGCATTCGAAAGATTCACAGATAAATATTTTTGCTCCAGATTTGCACTCGATTATTTCGGAAGTCGATGGGGATTTAAGGAAAAACACGATTCGAACTTTAAAATATTATCTTGCGTCAGGTCTCGATGTGAATGAGAACGTTCATATTTATCGTCAGTCGTACGTTCCGGCACATTCAGAGCTTTGTTGGATCTTAGATTGTGTCGCGACGATGGGAGAAACGTCGAGGATGATTCAATACAAAGAAAAGTCAAAGGGACAGGAAAGCTGTAATGTTGGGATTTTTAATTATCCGATTTTGATGGCGGCAGATATTTTGCTTTATGATGCCGAATTTGTACCATTAGGCGAAGATCAGTTCCAGCATATTGAATTAGCGAGGAATCTTGCGATTCGTTTTAATCATCGTTTCGGGGAGATTTTTACGGTACCAGCAAAAACGTCTGATCAGGTTAAATTCATGGGGATGTCGGATGGGCTTCGAATTCGTGATTTGTTAAATCCAGAGAAGAAGATGTCGAAATCGACAAAGGCGGAAAATTCAAAAATTATGTTAGACGACGATCCGATTAAGGCGGGAAAGAAAATTATGTCGGCGACGACGGATTCGCTTGGGAAAATTAAGTTCGATATGTTTAATCAACCGGGAATTTCGAATTTATTGCAGATTGAGGCGTTAGTTACGAATGTTCCGCTTCAAGACGTGATTTCGACTTGGGCTGGAGAAACGAGGTATGGAGATTTAAAGAAGAAAGTCTCGGAAAGTGTTACGGAGATGTTAACGGTTTTTCAAGAGAAAATGAAGGGAATTTCGGACGAGATGGTTCTAGAGC
>JAFOHW010000044.1 GCA_017421685.1 Candidatus Saccharimonadota bacterium
TATGAGTTTCTTCTCTTCAATATAATAAGGTTTTAGATTTTTTTCGGTTTTAGCGAGTTCAAAAACGTCGTCATTATAATCACTAGTAATATAATGAATTACTAGATTCGTATTTTTTAGAATATATTCAATAATACCTTTATAGTATTTATAGAAGCCGTTACTTTCAGAATAAAAGACGAGTTTTTTATTCGCGACAGAAAAGAATTTTTTATAATCGGCTTTTTCTTTTTTAATTTGTTCTTTCGTTCGTTTATGGGTTTTACTAATATCCTGGAGTTCTTTTAATTCTTTTCGGGATTCATCGAGAGCTTCATAATCGACATGTTTTTTCGGGTTAATGAAGATATTCAAGAGCCATTGCTGAAGAATTGCCATTAAATTACTAGCGGTCCAATAAAGAGCTACGCCGGCGGTAACGAAGGCGCCGAGATAAACGGAGAGACCAACGGAGAGAATGAGCATACCGTATTGGTTCCATTTAGATTGTTCGGCTTGGAGGACGTTCATGATGTTTTGGCCAATGCAGAGAGCGAGAGCGGAAAGGCCAGCAATGACTGGAATCCAGATAGCGATACCGCCGTTTTCTACAGCAATCCAACGAAGGTCGAAGCCGAGAAAATTAAAATCAAGGTTTTCAACACCAATATATAGTCCGGGATTTTTTACGATTTCAACTACGCCGAGAAGGAGGATGATTTGTGCGATTAGAGGAATTAATGAAGCAAAAGGATTATATTTATATTTTTTATAGATTTTCGATTCTTCTTCGGCTATAGTATCTTTGTCGCCAAAATATTTAATTTTAAGGCGATTAATTTCGGGTTGCATTTTAACCATTTTAATTGAGTTTTTCTGGACCCAAATCGAAATTGGGAGGAGAATGATTTTACTGACTAATGTAAATAAAATAATAGCAAGACCATAATTATTAACTACGTTGTAACATAGCTTCATAATCCAGCCGAGAAAATCGACAAAAAACATAAAATAACTCCAATATTACTTCTATATATTTTATCATAAAATGTTATAATTGCCACATGAAGAGGATTTTAGTTACTGGGGGGACCGGATATATCGGTTCACATACAATTATTGAACTTTTTAAAAAAGATTACGAAATTGACATTTTAGATAATCTTTTTAACTCTAAAATTACAGTTTTAGATAAAATTGAAGAAATTTCAGGAAAGCGACCAAATTTTTACGAGATAGATTTATTGGAATATGAGAAAATGCGGGAGCTTTTCCGAGATAATAAGTATGATTTAGTGATTCATTTTGCGGGATTAAAGGCAGTAGGAGAGTCGGTAGAAAAACCATTACTATATTATGAGAACAATGTTGGAGGAACGATAAATCTACTAAAGTGCATGAAGGAGTTTGGGGTTAATAAAATTATCTTTTCTTCTTCAGCGACGGTTTACGGGGAACAGCCGACTCCGAAGTTAGACGAGACGATGCCGACTGGGGTAGGAATCACCAACCCTTATGGGGAAACGAAACATATTATAGAAGAGATATTAAAAGACGTAGCGGAATCTGATCCAGAATTTTCGGCGGTAATTTTAAGATATTTTAATCCAATTGGGAACCATCCGTCGGGATTAATTGGTGAAGATCCGAATGATATTCCAAACAATCTTATGCCGATTATCATGAAGGTCTCGCGAGGTGAAATAAAAGAACTTAGTGTTTATGGGGATGATTATGACACGGTTGATGGGAGTGGGGTTAGAGACTATATTCATGTTGTTGATCTTGCGAAAGGCCATGTTGCTGTAATTGATAAAATGAAGCCAGGAGTTTTAATTTATAATTTAGGAACGGGGAAGGGAACTTCAGTTTTTCAGATGATTAAGGCTTTCGAGGAGGCGAGTGGAGAAAAACTTCCATATAAAGTTACGGAACGAAGGCCGGGAGATTTGGCGGAAATTTATGCGGATTCTTCTAAGGCTGAGAAAGAGTTGGGATGGAAAGCTGAATTAAATGTAGATGATGCGATGCGTGATACTTTAAATTATTTAAACAATTTGTAAGCGAGTTTAAAGAGATTAGGATTTATTAAGGCTAGTTTTAATGCGATTTTGTCGATTTTGCTTGCTTCGGGGTTTTTAGTAATATATTCTTTGTTGTTTTTTAAGTAATTTATAATTTTTTTCGATTCTTTATTACCTAAAGGTATTTGTCGGAGAATAGAAAAGCGAGCGCGCATGCGACGTTCGTTCGTGACATTTTTTAGATCGGGATAGGTTTTTTCGATTTCGTCGCACATTCCATCGGTCAAAGTAATTAAATCAAGTTTTCGGTTATCGAATTTTTTTGAAATAATAGAATCTTCGTGATGATTATAGATGTAATATTCATTCGGGAGAAAAACGATTTTTTCGGCTTTCATGATTAGTTTATAAGTTGTTCCGACATCTTCATGAAGTTTTCCGATGGGGAATTCGACGTTTTTAAAATAGGATTTAGGGAAGAGTTTCATGGTTGTTGAAACCATGAAGCCTTCTTCTTTCAGCATAGAGGAAAGAGCTTCTTTTTTAGTTAAGATTTTTTCGGGATAGTTTTTATTGAAGTTTTTAATTTTTCCGTCGGAGAATTTTTCCTTAAAGGAGCAGACGGCGATGTCGGAATTAGTTTCTTTTAACTTTTCTAGCATATCTCCTATCATGGTTAATTCGATTTCATCATCGGAATCAACAAATGTCACGTAATCACCAGTAGCTTTTTTTAGGCCGTTATTTCGAGAAGCAGAAAGGCCTTGGTTTTTTTGAGTTATAACTTTTATACGAGAGTCATCCTTTTCATAGTTTTCAATAATTTCAGGGGAATTGTCGGTTGAACCGTCATTTATAATGATGATTTCGAGATTTTTGTAAGTTTGGGCTAAAATTGAGTTTAGGCAGGTCTCTAGATATTTTCCTGAATTATAAACTGGAATAATAATAGAAACTTTTAAATTATTTTTCATCTTTAGTTTTTCCTTTGCTAAAAACGATTTTATCGTAGAAGAGATAATTTAATACCATAGTTACTGCACAGGTGAGGCAGAAGATGGAGGTCGATTCAATAAAGGCATAGTCGAAGGGGAGGTTTAGGGCGGAAGAAATATTAAAAAGTAGTTCGTACAGAGGAGTAATTAAACCGAAGAGCCAAGTAAAAAAGGGGCTGATTATAATAGCAGTTATTCCGTTCCAGAGGAAGAACATGAAAATATTTTTTTTAGTAACCGAGCGTTCTTTCCAAGTAATATTAAAGTGAAGAAAGAAGGCGAGGATGGTCGCGAGGAGATAAGAAATAATACTGGTAAGCCAGAGAAGGTCATTTGTATTAAAGATGACGCGAGCGAGAAAAGTATAGATTAAAAAATTAAAAATTGTCAAAATTATACCAATAATGGTGAATTTTCCGACTCTTTCGGTAGTTTTTATTATTCTTTTTTCTTGATTCATCATTCTTTATTATAGCATATGGACAAAAGGCAAATATTTTGTTATAATATATGCGTTTAAATTAGGGAAGGTAAAGAAAAAGGATGAGCGAGAATACAAAAAAAGCTGAAGTGGAGGGGGAGATTTTTGGTAATGATAATATGATCAGGGTTCGGGGAGCGAGGCAGAATAACTTAAAGGATCTTGATGTTGATATTCCGAGGGATAAACTAGTCATTATTACTGGCCTGTCTGGGTCGGGAAAGTCTTCTTTAGCTTTTGATACGATTTACGCTGAAGGACAGAGACGGTATGTTGAATCTTTGTCTTCTTACGCAAGGATGTTTCTTGGAATTATGGATAAACCGGATATGGACTCAATTACGGGGCTTTCGCCGGCGATTTCGATTGACCAGAAATCTACTTCTAGAAATCCACGTTCGACAGTGGCGACGGTGACTGAGGTTTACGATTATTTAAGGTTGCTGTTTGCGAGAGTTGGAGTTCCGCATTGTCCAATTTGCAAGAAGGAGGTTTCAAGAAGAACGGTTGATGATATTGTTAATGAGGTGATGAAATTACCATTAGGGTCTAAATTGATATTGCTAGCGCCAATTGTAAGTTCAAAAAAAGGAGAGTTTTTACATATTTCAGAACAATACCTATCGAGAGGTTTTTCGAGAGTTCGAGTTGATGGGATTATATATGCTTTAGACGAATTTCCGGAACTTAATAAAAACGAAAGGCATAATATTGAAATTGTAGTTGATCGGTTTGTTTTGAATCCGGAGCTTAGAGCAAGGATTTCTAGCTCAATTGAGCAGGCACTGGAAATGGGTCAGGGGATTATTCAATTGATTAAAATCAATGATAATTCGGTTTCGATTGGAGACAATAGGATTCGTTCGGAGAATTCGGAGATTTTAACTTATTCACAGAGATATGCTTGTTCGGAGCATCCGGATGAGTTGATCCCGGAGCTTTCACCACGGCTATTTAGTTTTAACGCGCCGGAAGGCGCCTGTCCGACCTGTACAGGATTAGGAACGAGGATGGAAATTGACCCAGGATTAGTTTTTAATAAGAACTTAACGATTGCGGAAGGGGGGATTCGTCCGTTTAATCGAATTGGGCAGGATTCTTGGTGGTTAAAAAGATTAATGCAGGTTGGGATAAAACATGGATTTAATGTTTATACACCGATTGGTGAATTGTCGGAAGAAGCAAGACATATAATATTGTATGGTACTGGGGACGAAAAATACGAGATGAAGATTAGTGGTTCGGGGAGATTTGCGGATGGGACGATTTATGAGACGACTTACGAGGGAGTTATCCCAACTCTAGAGAGGCGCTATCATGATCCTAAAGTTTCTGAGTTTACGAAGCATGATATTGAGAGATTTATGAGAGTTAGGAAATGCCAAACGTGTAATGGAGCAAGATTAAAGCCGGTAGTTCTTGCTGTTACGGTTCATGATTTGAATATTGTCGATATGTGTAATTTGGACGTTGATGCGACGCTGGAAGTATTATCTCAAGATTTGGGATTTTCGGAGTCGGAAGAGATGATTGCGAAGCCGATTTTAAAAGAGATTCGAGAGCGGGTTAAGTTTATGAAGGATGTTGGGTTGGGATATTTAGAGCTGGGGCGAGCTGCGAATACCTTATCTGGAGGAGAAGCTCAGAGAATAAGATTAGCGACGCAGATTGGATCTGGTTTGCAGGGGGTCCTATATGTTTTGGATGAGCCGTCGATTGGTTTACATCAGAGAGACAACAATAAATTAATTTCAACTTTAAAACATTTGCGAGATTTAAAAAATACGGTTTTAGTTGTTGAACATGACGAAGATACGATGCTGGAGTCGGACTATATTATTGATATTGGACCAGGAGCGGGAAACAATGGGGGGAAGTTAGTTGCTGCGGGGACACCGGAAGAGATCATGAAAAATCCAGACTCGATTACAGGAAAATATTTATCTGGAAAAATGACGATCCCGGTTCCGAAAAAACGAAGAAAAGCCCGTTCTGGGCAAGAGTTGGTTGTGGTTGGGGCGAGAGAAAATAATCTTAAAAATATTGATGTCCATTTTCCGCTCGGAGTTATGACGGTTGTTTCGGGGGTTTCGGGCTCTGGAAAATCGACATTGGTTAATAGTATTTTAGCAAATGAACTACTGGCTAGATTACATCGAGCTCAGACCGTTTCGGGAACACACGAGAGAATTGATGGAATTGAAAAAATTAATAAAATAATTGTTATAGATCAGTCTCCGATTGGGCGAACGCCAAGGTCGAACGTCGCGACTTATACAGGAGTATTTACGGCAATTCGCGAATTATTCGCGAGTCAACCAGAGGCGGAAGTTCGAGGTTATAAGGCGGGACGTTTTTCGTTCAATGTTAAGGGGGGAAGATGTGAACATTGTCAGGGTGATGGTGTTAATAAGATTGAGATGCACTTTTTACCAGATGTTTATGTCACTTGTCCGGCATGTAGGGGAAGACGATATAATCAGGAAGCCTTAGAAATCAAATATAAGGGTAAGGATATATCTGAGGTTTTGAAAATGACGATCGATGAAGCAGTAGAGTTTTTTGGTAATATTCCGTCAATTATAGGGAAGTTGAAGACGATTCAGGAAGTAGGTTTAGGATATATTAGATTAGGGCAACCGGCGACGACTTTTTCGGGTGGGGAAGCACAAAGGATCAAGCTAGCTACAGAGCTAGCGCGTCGTTCAACTGGGAAGACTTTGTATATTTTGGACGAGCCGACGACTGGCTTACACACGGACGATGTTAAGAGGCTCCTCAGTATTTTAAATAGATTGGTCGATGGGGGAAATTCGATGATTATTATTGAGCATAATTTACATGTAATTAAATCGGCAGACTGGGTTATCGATATGGGTCCAGAAGGGGGGCTTAAAGGTGGAGAGGTAGTTGCGGAAGGAACGCCGGAAGAATTAGCTAGACTATCGAAAACTCCAACAGGAGAGTATCTCAGTAAAATATTAAAATAGGCGGAAATGACGAAAGGGAGTGGGTTAACGGAGGAAAAAATGTCCGACAAGAGATTTAGGCGGACCGAAGAAAAGATTTTTGTTGCAGTTTTTGAGGAAGAAAATTTTCCAGGGGTCAGTTTGATTTCTAGGAAAACAAAACTTTCACGTTCGACTTTATATAGGCATCATCGGATTCTTCATAATATTGTGTTTGACTATGAAATTTATGTGTATAGAAAATATAAAAAAATGATGAAGCCGTTTCTTTTAAATCGTAGAGTTAGTCTCAGAGTTTTATATGATAGGATGCTATGCTTTATTTTAGTTGAAAAAAGAATTATTTTAGCTTTAACGAAGATTAAAAGATATGTTTTAATCACGAAGATGATAAAAACTTTAAAAGAGAGGATAGAGTCGGCTTATCATTTCCCTAAAGGTTCAAAGAAGGTTTTTAAGGTGTTTACGGATGAGGTTATTGGGATAATAGATATGTGGGGAGAAAGTGGCTTTTCTCGGGATAAAATCGAAGAGGTTTTGGATGATATGATGTATTTAACAGAGACCGCAGGAACAAGATTGTCGTCTTTGAAGAAAGAAAATAAACATAACTAGCACTCTGGGGTTGTAAGTGCTAAAAAGTGTGTTATAATAGGGGTAGAAAAGGAGATGATAATATGGCATTGAAACCATTAAAAGACCGAGTTGTGGCAGTTATTGAAAAGCCATTAGAGAAAACAAAATCTGGAATTTTGCTCGGAGAAGCTAAGGAGAAACCGGCTTATGCGGTAGTTGAGGCGGTTGGACCTGAGGTTTCGGTGGTAAAGAAGGGGGACAAAATTGTCTATAAGGAGTATTCTACGACTGAGATTAAGGTAGATGAAAAAGATTATATTATTTTAAAAGAGGAAGATATTTTAGCGACTTTATAGAGGTTGGGTTGTGGAAAACTTGTGGAAAACTATGTTAAAAACTTGTGAATAAGGTGTGAAAAAGGGTGGATAATTCAAAGAAAGGATAAGTAAATGGCAAAAAAGATTTATTATGAATCAGAGGCTAGAGAGAAGGTTCTCTCTGGTGCGAAACAACTATACGATGCTGTAAAGGTTACTTTTGGGCCAAAAGGTAAAAATGTAATTATTGAAAAGGAATATGGGGCGCCGGTAATTACCCATGATGGAGTTACGGTAGCTGAGGCGGTTGAGCTCCCAAATAATGAGGAGAGTCTTGGTGAGGCCGTTGGGGCTAAATTAATTAAGACGGCTGCCCAAAAGCTAAATAAAGTAGCTGGGGATGGAACTACTACAGTTACGGTTTTAACTTACAATATATTGAATGAGGCGAATAAACTGATTGTTGCCGGAATGAACCCAATGGAGCTTAGGAAAGGGATTGAGAAAGCCGGAGCGGAAGTTGTAGCTGAGATTGATAAAATTTCTGAGAAGATTGAAGGTGATTCTAAGAAAGTAGCTGAGGTTGCGACAATTTCGGCAGGAGATGAGAAGATCGGTGAGTTAATTGCGGAAGTTATTTCAAAGATTGGAAAAGATGGAGTTGTTACGGTTGAGGCTGGGCAGGGACTTGAAATGGAACAAGAGATTGTCGAGGGATTTAGCTACGACAAAGGTTATTCATCGCCGTTTTTCGTTACTGACGTGAATCGTCAAGAAGCGATTTTCGATAAACCTTTAATTCTGTTGACTGATAAGAAAATTTCGGCGGGTTCGGATATTTTGCCGATTTTAGAAAAATGTGCGCAAGCTGGAAAGAAAGATTTAGTAATTATTGCAGAAGAAGTTGAAGGGGAAGCTCTATCGCTATTAGTTTTAAATAAACTTAAGGGGGTATTTAACTCTCTAGTTTTGAAAGCGCCAGCTTTTGGGGAGCGAAGAAAAGAAATAATGGAAGATATTGCGATTTTGACAGACGCAACGGTAGTTTCTTCGGATAAGGGATTAAAGTTAGAAGAGGTTGGGTTAGAGGTTCTCGGTTCGGCTTCGAAGATTATTGCGACGAAAGACGAGACAACAATCATTAAGGGGTCCGGAAATGCGAAGGCGGTTTCGGAAAGAATTGGATTGATTCATTCTCAAGTTAAATTAGCGAAGTCGGATTATGAAAAAGAGGAGCTCGAGAAGAGAGCGGCGGCGCTATCTGGAAAGGTTGCAGTAATTAAGGTTGGAGGGGCGACTGAAACCGAAATTGATGAGAAGAAATTTAGAGTTGATGATGCAGTTGCGGCGACGAAAGCAGCACTTTCTGAAGGTATTGTAACTGGAGGGGGAGTTACTTTAGTTAATCTTGCCTCGAAGTTATCTTCGGAAGAGGCGGGGGCGAGGATTGTAAAGAATGCTCTTAAAACGCCGTTTATTCATATTATGGAGAACGCAGGGTTAAATGCACAAGCGCTACTGGCGGAAGTTGAATCGGCTAAGACCGGATATGGGATTAACGTAATGAAGCCAGAAAAAGGATTGGTCGAACTTAAGAAAGCTGGGGTAATTGATCCGGCAAAGGTAACTAAGGAAGCGGTAAAAAATGCTACCTCGATTGCTTCGACGGCAATTACGATGGGAGCATTAATTTGTAATATTCCAGAGGAGAAACCTTCTGCTCCGGATATGGGCGGGATGTATTAAAAAAATAGCCCCCTGGAGGGGCTATTTTTTATGAAATCTACATTTTATCGATAGCTTCAACTACGAAGAGAAGAGCTTCGGCTCGTTTGTCTTCATCAGGGATTTCTTTTGCGGTTCTGTAGGCAGATTCTAAAGCGGAGTAGTCGCGGAGTGTTTCGAAAATGTCTTTATAGATATTGAACTTTTGGGCAGGGTTAATGTTTAGGCGTTCTAATACAGGGATTAGATCGCGAAGAGCTGCCTCTTTGATTTGTTTCATATTTAGGTTTCCGCTTGGGGTTTCTTCGATTTTGGGTTCTGGAGCCTCAGGAAATCCAGGGGCGGAAGCCATTGGATCTGGAGCAGGGGGGAATTCTGGGGCCGGGACTTCAGGGATGGTCGGTTCAGGTGGTGCATTTAAGCTAGGAGCCATTGGTGGTTCAATTGGGGCCATTGGTTCAGGGGCAGGTTGAGGTACTTCGGCGATTGGTTCAGGGAAAGGACCAACCGGTTCAGCCAAACCTCCATCGTCGTTCTCAGGAATAGAAGAAGGAGCAGCAACAGGGTCGGAAAAAACCGGGTCAATGCTGGTTGTGTTAGTGATGTCGTCGATTGCTTTTTGTAGATCATTATCTACGGTTTGATTTTGGTCCATATTATACCCACCTTTTATATTATACTTATGTTTAATTTTAGCACGGATTTTTTAAATTCGCAAGAAGTTTACGATTTTATCGAGAAAATCAAGTTTTACTTCTTCCATGGGGAGGCGAGAGCCGAGCATGTCGACAATCTCTTCACCGTTAGTTCCTGGGAAGTAGACTTTTGTGCTTGGGCTGAAACGTTTTTTCGGGATAAGAATGGCGGAGAAATGGGAACCTTCTTTTAAAATTCCAAAGGCTTTATATTCTTCATATTTATGAAGGCTTTTTTCTTCGTAGAGACCGGTTTTATCTAGGCGGTAATGGATTTTTCGGGGCGGACGGATTGCGGAAATTAGGATTGTTATAACGCTTAAGATGACGAGAATTAGGAAAGTCCACCATTTTAGAACGACCGAGAGGACGCATAGCCCTACTCCTACAACTAATAAGCCGATATACCATAAGGTATTATGTTCATGGGTGATATATTCTTCGGCTTCCCAAGATATTTCTGCTTTTGCCATAAGTTTATTATAACATAATCTAACAAAAAATGGGAAATTGTGATAAAATGGAATGAATGGAGGGTTACCCAAGTGGCTGAAGGGGACGGTTTGCTAAATCGTTAGTCTGGAGTGATCTGGAGCGGGAGTTCGAATCTCCCACCCTCCGCCATGTATCTTGCGATACATCATTAAAAAGCGGAATTCGGTTCTCGCTTCGCTCGAAGCGAATCTCCCACTCTCCGCCAGGAAAAATAGGATTGAAAACTACCGATTTTGGTATTTTTTCTTGCTCAAGTTTATCATATGTGATATAATTTGAGGTATGAAAAATGTGTTTAAAATTATTTTAACAATATTCTTAAGTAGCGTAATTACTCTGACCGGTTTTTCATCGGTTTTTGCGACGCCGATGACTCTTCAACAGGGGGCGGAGGCTGCGCGATGTGATGGTTGTCCGAGAGACTTATTTGGGAATACAGGAGTCTTCAAACAAGTTACTAACACAATTCTCTATATTGTAGGTATCGTTGCTGTTTTGATGCTTATTATTGGTGGTATTAAATATGTTGTTTCTGGGGGAGATTCGAAAAAGGTTACTGATGCGAAAAATACGGTGCTTTATGCGATTATCGGGTTAGTAATTGCTTTCTTGGCATATGCGATTGTCAACTTCGTGATTTCGGCGCTTCCGTCTTCTGAAGAAGAGATTGAACAGACTTCAGCTCTGATTCAGTCGATTTACGGTTAATATTGCAATGACGATATTTTTAGCTCCAGCCTCCTGGAGCTTTTTTAAGGCGGATTTTGCAGTTGCCCCAGTAGTCCAAACGTCATCAAGTAAAAGATAGGTTTTATGGTTGTCGATTTCTATATTTTTATTGATTTTATAGGCTGAGGAGGCTTGTTTTAGGCGAGTTTTTTCATCTGAGCCAACCTGGACAGTGTTTTTTTCGCGGAGAAGAAGCTTTTCAATAGAACAATTTTTTCGAAGTTTTTTTAAATTTTTCGCGATAAGGAAAGTATGGTCGAGACCGCGCTCACGAATGTGTCTTTGGATAGTTGGTAAAGGTACGATAGATAATTCGGTGTTAAAATCTGGCAAGATTTCGTTTAGGATTTCTGCTAGGGGTTTCGCGAGGGAACGAACGGAATGAAATTTTAATTCTTGAACTAACTCCCCGATAAGTTCATTCCTTGGACCAACGATGAAAATTTTTGGGAGATCTCTACATCTTTCACAATGGCCAACATGGCTTGGACCTTTGCAATTTGGACAAATGTTTAAATGGTTAGATATTATGTTATTTTTACAACAGTCACATAATGCGTTACCGATACGTCCACAACCTCGACAAGAGTGAGGTGCGAGTAAGTCAAAAATGTTTGGGAACGTTGTATTTTTTACATTTAAACTCATATTTCTCTTGATTTTACTATAATAATGGTCTATAATAAAGCATAACAACATAAGTGGAGGAAATATGGCTCGTACAAATAGTGACGATTTGCTGATGGAGGACGACCTCGCCGCTGCTTTCCTTGGAGGGGATGACGAAATTGTCGCTCCGATGGAACCCGAGGAGCCAGTAATTGAGGAAGAAGTACCTCAAGAAGAAATCAGCGAACCAGTTGAAGATGAGTGGGAAAATACCGATGAGTTTCCTGGACAACTAGCTGTTGATGTCTACGAAACTGCCGATAAATTAGTAGTAAAAGCTCGTACCGCTGGCATCTCTAAGTCTGATCTTGATGTCAGTATTTCCGACAATATTTTGACGATTTCGGGAGTTTTGTCTGGTGGAGAAGATGAGCAAACTACGAGGTGGCATATCCAGGAATGTTATTGGGGAGAGTTTTCGAGAACGATTGCGCTTCCGGTTCAGGTACGTGAAGATGAAGACAGCGTCAAAGCTGAGCTTAAAGATGGGGTTTTGACAATTACGTTTGAGAAAGAAAAGACTGAGGCACCGAAGAAGATTGCGATTCAGTAAAGTTCGGTTTTAAAATGGGCTAGTTGGAACTAGCCCATTTTTTTGATATAAAAATATCCCCCGTGAAGGGGGTATTTTTAAAAAATCTATATTAAGCGGCGCCGAGAACGTTTTTAATAACGAAGTTTACGATAGCAAAAGCAAGAACACAAATTATTAGGCCGATGACACCGTAGAGAATGGTGTCTTTAGCTTTTTTGACTTTACTGGATTCGCCCGTAGAGGTCATATATTGGACGCCACCGAGAATAATAACAATAACACAAACTAGACCAAGAATACCGATAACAGCGTTGATTATATTGATAATAGTAACGTTTAACCCGTCGCCTTGCCCATCGATATATTTTCCTGGGTCTGCTTCGGTAGCGGCGAATCTTGTGAGAATATCTTTCATTTTTAGTCCTTTATAATTATCTTGATATTATTGTATAACTATTTTTTAAAAAAAGCAACTATTTTTATTGGATTTAGTATTATACTGGAAAAACTTTAACTACTGAAAAGGATATCTTTGATAACGAAATTGACGATAGCAAAAGCAAGTACGCAAACCGCGAGACCGATAACTGCGTAGAGAATAGTATCTCTGGCTTTTTTAATTTTCGGAGCGTCGCCGGTAGAAGTCATATACTGGACGCCGCCGATGATAATGAATATTACTGCGACGATTCCGAGAACCGTAATAATTGCATTAATGATGTTTATAACTATTCCAGGTAGTTTATCTTCTGATCCTTCACATCCGTTAGCTTCGCGAACGGTTTCTGGCAGATTGCCGTCGCAAGGGTTAGTTGCGAATGCTGGGGAAAGACTAAAAGCGCTAAACCCGACGAGGCTAGCGATAACTAGGATTATTGTTTTAAAGGGTTTTAGTTTCATGGACCTCCTTTAAGGCTATTATATTGTTAGTTGGATTAACTAGGGCAGAAGATTCTGCGTTGCGGATGAGGTTCGAGACAAATGCAGAGATGACTATAGCTAGAGCTACGATTGCTAGTCCGATTAGAGAATAGAGGATTGAATTTTTTGCTTTTTGTATTTTTGATGCTTCGCCAGAAGAAGTTATATAGAGGACGCTTCCGTAGATAAGGAAGATGACCGAGACGACTCCAACAATACTAATAACCCAAGTGATGAGACTTTCGACTAGAGTATTAGGATCAACGCAAGGGGTAGTTGCAGTCATGCTTGCACATTCACTAAGATTACCGTCTCCTCCGAGAAGAACGATACGAATTGAGCTAATAATAATGTTTGCAAGCATGACTATGGCGAGACCAATAAAGGCTTGGGTTAAAGTTTTCTTTCCGGTAGCTACTTTACTAGGGTCACCACTAGACATAATATAAAGATATCCTCCGTAAATAACATATCCTAGGATTAAATAAGAAGCAATTACAGTTATATCGGAAGCAATATTCGCGACAATGAGCCAGATACCGGATTTTAAAGATTCTTCATCTGTGATATTTACACCACAATCCCAGGAGGTGAGACCAAGTATGTTCTCACAATTGCCTTCAAAGAAAGATTCTTTTGCGAGAGTCGAACTTGGGTTAAACGAAGAAAAAATAGCAGAGAAAGATGAGATTATTAGGCTTATAACAAGAAATTTTTTTAGTATATTTTTCATAATTATTCCGTTTTAGCTAGTTTTATCTTAACATAATGTTTAAAAAATGTCCAAAAAAGAAGAAACATTAAACTTAAGCATAATATTGACTATTTGTAAAAACAAGACTTTTACTCTTGACAATAATGCTTATGCGTGCTATAATAGTTATACGCCTAAAAGGGAGGCGTTTTTACTATGATAATGAAAAAATATTCAAGAATGAACTTGAAAAAGGCCGTTTTTGGTTGTTTTTTCGTGATTATGACTTTGTTCGGATTTTTATCTAATTGTTATATTAATACTCAGGATGTTTACGCTGTTTCGACCGATGAATCCACCTCTATTAGTGAAGATTCTGGGAGTATTATAACTGTAGTGGATGCTCCCGATGATACGGGTGATGCAAAAACGAGAAGTGATAGTTGTCAGAGTAGTTTAGGTGCGATCGGGTGGTTGGTTTGTCCGACGACTGGAAAAATTGCAGAGGCTATTGACGGATTATATGGACTTTTAGAAAACTTTTTAGTTATTAATCCGGTTTCGGCGGAAGAAGGTACTCCTGTTTATGAAATTTGGAAGTATTGTCGAGGATTGACTAATATTGCGTTTATTATTTTCTTGTTGGTAGTAATTTATTCTCAGATAACGGGAATTGGGATATCTAATTATGGGATTAAACGGGTATTACCAAAGTTAATTATTGCGGCGGTTTTAGTGAATTTGAGTTATCTGATTTGTACTTTGGCGGTAGATGTATCGAATGTAATTGGGAATAGCCTAAGAGGGCTTTTTGCATCGATAGGGGAATCAGCGGTAGTTACAGGAAGCGATGTAGCTTCGACGATGAAGGTTTCTTATTCGGATCTCTTCTCTTCTCTTGCCGGGGGATCTGCGCTTGCGATTGGAGGAACAGTTATCGCGATTGAATCTGGAGCGATTTGGATGCTGATTCCTACGGTTCTCGGAGCGATTGTGGCGATTGTGACTGGGCTTATTACGATTACGCTTCGTCAAGCAGTCGTAGTGCTTCTTATCATGATTTCGCCACTAGCAATTGTGGCTTATATGCTACCTAATACGGAGAGCTTGTTTAAAAAATGGAAAGATTTACTAATTAAAATGTTGGTGTTTTATCCAATGTTTAGTTTATTGTTTGGGGCATCGAATTTAGCTGGATTTGCGATTATAACTAGTGCGACTAGCGTTTTTGGTATTATTCTTGGGATGGCGGTACAGATTTTCCCGTTATTCTTTGCTTGGACTCTAATGAAAATGTCTGGCACATTTCTTGGTGCGATTAACCAGGGTCTTAGGGGAATTACGAGTGGGCCATTGGCGAGAAACAGGGCTTGGGCGGAATCGCAGAAGGCGAGGACGAAAGCCAAGAACCTTGCTTCAGGTAGACCCACGACACCATCTCTTAGACTTATGCAATTTATGCATAATCGTAATGTTGCGAGAGAGGCTGAAATTAGTGAGAATGAACAGTTAGCGAAGAAGCGAGCGATGGCTTATTATCGTGGGAAGCGTTACAACAAAGATGGTAGCAGTACGAAGAAGGGTCTAGAGGCATATGAGAGGCAGGCTTTGGGTATGCAATACGATAAAGTTGTACTTAGAGATGATAATAATATGAATAAAGGATTAGGGGAACTTAAGGCGAACGAAGGTTCTAAATATGGCGCGAGGATTAAGGGGCTAGATGTAATGAATGTGGAGGCTTCGGATGAATTGAATATAGAAAAGGCGAGAGCCCAAAGTATCGAATTTGGCAATGCTAAGGGTTTTTATAATAGAATGAAAGACGCTATAGGCTTGCATGCTGACGAGACTGAGGGTTATGAAATTGATGCTAATACAGGACAAAGGGTTAAGAAGGAAGATTATAAATTCCATTTCAAAGAAGGTACTCCTGTTGCTAAAATCAATGAGGCTTCAGCTAGATACGATAAAATTAATGAAATTATGGAAGGAAATGAAGCTGATATCCAATATGCGGCAGCTATAGCTGCGCACGGTTATGATACTCAATTGAAAATGTATGCGACGAATTTTCAGAAACATTTTGAAATGATGCCTTCGTCTAAGAATTTAGATTTAGCATTAAGTGAACTAACGACTTTGCCAAATGCTTCAAGCTATATCGATGCAATTATACCTGGGCTCAGGGTAATTAATCAGCGAGGGGACACTGATGTGGTCTTAAAACATATTAATAATATAATGAATAGTGCTGAAGGCTTGGAGTTAGGGACACACGCTTCGCAGTCTTTAGCAAATTTCTTGATGTTTGATGTAAAAGATTCTGACCCGTGGCTTCGAAGATTTGGTAAATATATTAATCTCGAGACGGCGCGTGTATATAGCAAGAATGAACGAAAAGAATTGAAAGTGAATTATGATGAGTATGTGAAGGGTTATCATGATGAACCGGATCCGGATAATCCTGGACAGACAAAAAGAATGTATGCGAAAAAAGGAATGTCGGTTCTTATGGAAGGTACGTCTTTGGATAGCTTAGAGAGAACGGCTTTTGCGAGTTTAGATGAAAGCTTAAAGCATGCGTATACTGGTCCTAATGGGCTTGATGTGGATGGATATCTAAAGAAGCGAGGCGAAATTCAGCAAGCTATTGGGGCGCAGTTTAATTCGGCAAGCGGTAAATATCTTGCTGGAAGCGAACAATTAAAGAATGCAGTATCATTCTTGACTGGATATAATTATACGCAAATGAAGGATCCTAATACTAAGGAAATTATTTTAGACGATAACAATGATCCGATGTATCAATGGCAATCAGTTTGGGATACTGAGAACTATAATGGGCAAGAGAATAAAGTTAGAAAATATTATAGAGATAAGACAAAAGGGTATATTGAGAGCTTAACTCCGACCCAGATATTAGGAATGCGTTCGGATTATAGGGATCCGATGATGGAGCATTTAGTAGATATGTTCCTTGAAGAATCGCCGGAAGGTGATGAATATAGAAGAAGAATGTCTGATGTTCAGACGAGATATGGAGATTTGTCCGTTAACGAGGCGAAAAAGAAGCGTGATAATGATATGAAGAATTTGAAGATGGAGATGGCAGGAAAACAAATGAGGAAAATCCTTGGAGATACTGGCAAGCTAGCCCAGATTTACAGGACTCGTAGGTCGGGTGCGGCTAATGGTGCGAAAGACTGGCTACGTCAGTGGGTTAGTCTTGATGACGAGCAAGTTCTATTAGGAGAAGTGAAGAAGTATGAGAGAGCGCGAAGAGAAAGAGAAAGAAGGAGTAATGAAGTTGTTGATTCTGGGGAGCCGGCACAACAGAGAATTTATAGCGATGAAGATATCGAGAATTTTGTACTAAATATAAATAATTTATATGATAATTTGAATACTGACGACCCTCAGGCTTTTTACGATGAATCATCAGATTTCATAAAGAATAGTCTAGGTGAACAGAGTCGTATCTATAATGAATATAGGCGTTTTCATGACGATGATCCATATGCGGATAGCGATGTCTTGAAACAATTCCTTGAGGACATGCTTAGGGATTCAGACAATTATTAAAAAGGGTTATTCTTGAACTGATAGAAAAGATTTGAGATAATTGGGGAATTAAGTCGTTTAGGCTAGTACATTAAAAGAGGAGATTCGGCAAGTGGTTTGTTTGGCGCGGTGGCTGGCGTAAGTCTTGAAACAGTGGTATAATCGTTGAAAAGGAGAAAAAATGACAAATATCACTAAGATTTTTCTGGTACTAAACTCTGGGTCTTCGAGTGAAAAATTCTCTCTCTATGAAGGTGAAGATGAAGTTTGCTCGCTTTACTTTGAGGGAATTGAGGAAGACGGCAAGAAGAAGTTCATCTGCACTGTAACTAGGGCGGATGGAACTGACGAGGTTCTAGGCAAGAAGTGGGATTCTTTGGATGTCGCCTTCAAAGAGGCGAAGGCGATTTTCGAGAAGGAAGGATTTATCAACGAGGCTCATCCGCTGGATGGCATTTTGGTTCGCGTTGTGGCTGCTGGAAAGTATTTCTCGAAACATCA